>NZ_CP018079.1 GCF_001886735.1 Sulfitobacter alexandrii | reverse complement strand
AGATGTGGCCGAGGACCGTGACCGAGACCTCGGAGGCGAAGTCATACCCGCCCAGAGTCTTGAACCCCTCGCAGATGTCATCGGGTATGATCAGCCCGTTGATCACCGCGTCTTCGCGGAACAGCCCCCCGTTGTAGCGCGGGATTTTCAGCTCGTTGTTACCCTCGTCGATGGCGCGGAACAGACCCTTGAAATTGTCCCAGACGGGGCGAGGGTTGTAAGGGTCGCGCGCGACGAAGGCGTTTTCCAGTGTGTTGTCTGGTAGCAGGCCGGTGTCTTCAGCAAAGGCAATGAACAACACCCGATCGAGGATCTTCTGCGCGAGGGCAATCGCATCAAGGGGCGCGATCGCGGCATCGGCCTTCTGGACGGCACTCAGGAGCTTGAGGCGCAGGTCCTTGTAGTCCTGATACAGGCTGTCGGTAATGTCCTTGTCTTCGCGGCGGCTTTCTTTCAACAGATCAGCCGTGCGACCAGACAGCAGGTTTTCCGCCGACAAGAGCAGTGTGAAGCGCGCGTATTCTTCCGGGTCTGTCAGCTGGTCGAGGCGGAATTCCTCATAGGCCGAGGTGCCTTCTCCGAAGCCGTAGAAGCGGAGCTCGATCATGTTCGAGACCAGCACCCATTTCACGCCACGGGCGTTCATGGCGTATTCCCACGCCTGTTGAACGGGGCTCTTGTTCCGGCCCGGCATGATTGCATCGAGGTCGCGGGTATCTGCGCCCTTCAGCTCGAATGGTGCCACGATGTCAGGCGTCTTGCCGCCAAAGCGGCCAAGCGCCAGATCGACGCTGCCGCGCAGAATATTTTGTTCGGTTGAGACGTTGTAATCCGCGCCACCGGCTGGGCCATGGTAGCCGAGAACACCTTCAACGATCTTGGAGGCGAACTGCCCATGGAGGGCGGTTTCCTTCAGGCGTTCAATCCGGCCCGAGCTGATCAACTCTGCCCAGGCTTCCAGCGCAGCCAGATGCTCTGACGGGACCGGATCGGCTTTGATGTGGCGCTTCAGGGTCTTACGGTTGAACAAATTCATGAATTAACGGTCTTTCTTGATGCCGCCCCATGGCAGCGAAACATAGAGATCGCGCATAAGCGCAAAGCGCTCTTCAAAGGGCGGAAGGTCACCAATTTCGAGGGCGAGCGTTTCCCAATCGGCCTGGGCGCGTTGCTTGATTTCCGGGTCATCCATGGAGTCCGGTTTGACCTCGATCCCACGGCTGCGGCACTTTTCGATAAATGTGGTCAGGATGGCTGTTTTGTCAGCATCCCCGAAATCATGCTCATCTATCAGAAAGGCGATGTCGTAGACGTCCTGTCGCCTGTTGCGCTTGTGCTTGCGGGTGATTTGTTGAAGCAGAGCGCGGAATTTTTCGGCAATGAGCTCATGAATTGTGAACGCGCGTACCGCCACACCGGCCCCGTGCAGGTTCAGCTCCTGGAAGGCATAGACCTGATCACGGAAGCTGATCTCGACATCAAGAACCCGGCTTGCCTTGCCGTCAGCGAGCCGAGCGGCTTCAGCCGTCCCGCGTGTGGCAGACCCTACTTTGACTTTCAGCGCAGGGAATTCATGATCCTCAAAGTTCTCGGCACGCGGCATCTTCTTAACCGATTGCACTCGGCAGATAAGATCGAGATAGCCGAGCTTGATCGCAGTGCTAGGCAATATCTCATTCAGTTCGGCGGTGATCTTTTCCGTCAGGTCAGCGGGCTCTGCCATCGAGGTGAAGTCCACATCCCCGGTGACCCGATTGCTTTTGAACGCTAGGGCCATGACCGCCCCACCTTTCAAAACGAGCGTTTTTGATAATGAAGGGGCCAAACCAATTGCCCCCAGGACAATCTCTGTAACCTGGCGATCTCGATAGAGCGTTGGGTTGGCGCGCGCGGTTTCGACCCATGCACGAACATCGACATCGACGATGTCGAATGTTCTATCTTGCGCGTGGGGGTCATTGTCAGACATTGATTGAAATCATCCAGCGTTCTGAGAATTCAGGGGCATATTCGGCGTCAGGATCGAGTTTGCGTGATCCGCCCCGTTGAGCAAACTGCTCCCATTTGTGCAGCGCCGGATCATCTATGTCCATGACTTCAGACAGAATATAGCCTGCGCGAACTTTTGCGATCTTACTGTCGAGGAGATCAATTGCGGCAATAATTTCGGGCACCCACTGATCCGCCTCATTTTCCCAGACATCGAGAACATGGCGCATGCCCCCACAAAGCTGCGGTTCAGAAAGCATATCAGCAAAGGTTTGGCCAATCGAGGTGATCCGCGTTTCCTCACCACTCACAGGTGCAGGTGTCCAAGGGTGGCTTGATACATGCACCACCATCGGGCGGCGACGGATCGTATCCTTGAAGCCGGACCTGTTGAGAACGGGCGCTTCAATCTGGTCGAGATCGGGCAGGTCTTCACGAAGACGCTCCTTTCGGAGTGCATTCCACAGGGGTCTTTTGGGGGTTGTCAGATGTAGCGCCTGTGGGCTGCGATCCGTAAGCCCATAGCGCTGCATGGCAGATAGATGCGAGACGTAGGCGAAAGGATCAGCGATGCAGGCGACCTCTTCCGCCGATCCTGCTCTCGTTGATTGCGTTACACGCCACACACCCGAGCGGAAGTCGGAGTCCATGACAAGCACCTTCCGTGCCTCAAGGCGTCGTAGCGCATTTTTGGCGCGTGTCTGATCCCAGCCGTGCGGTAAGCGCTTCAACGGCTCGCCGTTCAGCGCCTTTTTGTGAAACAGATGGTAGCCCAGAACGAAGAATTTGTAGAAGGTTACGACTGGCAAGTCCTTGTCATTTATAGCCTTTTCTAGGCCTTCGGTAAAATTCATCTGCCATCCTTACCCTTATGTCCTAAGGACATAAGGGTAAGGATGGCGTTATGTCAAGAGAGGTTCCCAAAGCAAATAAAAGCGTGACTAGGTTCGAGCGGGATGTCTATATGTCCTAAGGACATATAGACATCCCGCTCAGATGTAAACTGGGCCAATAAAGTTATCCAAACATCGCGAGCTGCTGAGGCTCCACCCAATAGCCCCGCTGACGCTTGGAGGCTTCCAGTGTGACCAGAGCCGCAACGGCCTGGTTCTCGTCCTCGAACCAATCCATCCGAACCTGACCGCCCTGCCCTATGCGGCCCCATTCGCGGTACAGCGTCCATTCGCCGAACAGGTTCGGCATGACCGCCATCCGGTAGAACCGGGCCATTTTCTGCGCAGGCTGGCGTTTCTCAAGATAGGTCTGCATGGCTGTCACAGGTGATACTTGCGCGCAATTTTGAGGGCTTCAGCCTGTTCGGTGCCGATGTATTCCTTGGTGCTTTCAATACTGGCATGGCCGAGCAGCAGCTGGGCCGCGCGCAGGTTGCCGGTCTGCTGGTAGATATGGGTCGGGAAGGTCCGGCGCAGCGAATGCAGGCCGTAGAGGCTGGGATCGAGGCGAGCCTTCTCCAGCCAGACCCGGAACAGACGCCAGAGCTGACTTTCACTGAGATGGGACTGGGACCACCGTGCCCCCTGCCCCGTGAAGAGCCAGCCGTGCAGCGGCTTTTCTGAAGCTGCGAGATAGGCGCGCAAGCTGTCGCGCGTCCCGGAGGACAGGCGCGCCTGGACCGGACGCGCATTGCGCGTCTCGGTTTTCTTTTGTCGGATTTCGACGATTTCGCGCACCCCTGCCGGGGTGGCCACATCCGAGACCCGCAGGCGTACCAGGTCAGACCCCCGGAAACTGGTATCGAGGGCCACGTTGAACAGCGCCAGATCACGCAGGGCTTTCTCCTGGCGCAGGATCATCCGGATCAGGGAGACCTGGTCGGGCGTCAGCGGAGGTTTTTTGCCTACAACGCGACCCTTGTTCCAGGTGGTCTGGGCGGCAGCTTTCACGGGCAAATCCTTGCGAGGTTATAGCGGTATAATACCTATAAACCTTGCATGATGGAAGTGGGATGTTGTGAGGTGCTGCACTTTCCCCATGTTTTGTTGGGTTCTTAGCTTGGGTGCTCATGCGAGCTTTTAATGTAAAGCTTGCATGGTTACTCAGCCGCGATAGGCAGACCACATCCGCTCTATGAGTTGTCCCTGTGTGATCCCAAGCGCTTCAGCCTCAGAAGCGATTGCTTCACCAACTTCCGGCAGCACTTTGGGATGTAACTGGTACGTGCGCGGGCTTGGTTTGCGGCCCGGCTTCTTTCGTGGGGTTCGATCCAGAAAGCCTCTCGCTTCGCCAACTTCATCTACGCGCCGTACTTCTTCAACGGTCGTCCCTTTCGGACGGGCTTTCAGCCCCGCAAGCCTATTTGAGCCGCTCATAAACCGCCTCCGTGAATGCCTGAGCGTTTGCCAACGCTTTATCTACCTTGCCGCCTGTGACCATCTCTGGGTCATTCATCATCGCTGTCAGATCGCCCCCATAGGCGAACAGTTCCGAGAACGCTGCGCGCGCGACCAGGGACGGCTCGATCACGTCGATCCCTGCCCCGCTGAGCTGTGCTTCGAGTTCCTTCTGTACGCGGCTTTTGACGGCTGCGCTGGTCTTGGTCAGCACCACCGCATGCCGGATTGACCGCCCAAGCGCTTCTTCCTCTTCGCGAACCAATGCCAGTGCTTCTGAGCCGATCTCTGCGTCGAGCGCTGTTGGCTGCATCGGGACGATCACCAGGTCCGCCTGGGAAATGGCGCGGCTGACGAGCTGGGACGCAACACCTTCGAGGTCCACAATGACGATTTTGCCGTCACCGTCTGCGCTCCGGATGGTTGGAACGATCTCTGAACGACCAACATCGCCCTTCAGGGTCACACCAGAAGGTGCGCCATGCGATGCCCACCGGGTAAGAGACTTGTTCGGGTCACAGTCAAGCACCGTGACGTCCGCGCCCATGCGGGCGAACTCAGACGCCAGAAGAACGGCGCATGTTGATTTTCCAACCCCGCCTTTGGGGCTTGCCATTACGATGACGGGCATTGCTCGATCCTGCCGCTTTGTTGTTACCGGTTTTATATCTTACACCGGAATTAAATCCAATACCTGAATTAAATCTCTTACCGGTTTTATTTCTGTAACCGGTTTTTAATCTCAGGGCCTGCCTCGCTTCTCAAACCACTTTCGGCAGAACCCGATGAAGGCCCGGTCGGCATTGCGGGGTGGCTCAACACACCAGCCGCGCCACTCACGCTCCAGGAAACGAACGTCCCAACCAGGCGCTGCATGGCGCGCTTCTTCGTAGGTGTCAGACTGCAGCGGTGGAATACTGCCTTCAACAAGCTGAGCAGTGGACATCGTGCCGCGATTAGTGAACACCACCATGTCAGCTTCATCTTCAAAGGTAACATGGTAGTCCGGCAAATGGTCATGCTCTGCGAGTTGCCGGATCATCTGCCGAAAGCGCTTCTGTGGGCTTTGCGACCCAGTCTTAAGCAGCAACTTAGCCAGCGTGATGCGCCAGGTTTTCTGCTGCCCGCAATGCTTCCGAGCGATCTCGTACACCCGTCTTTCAATGGGCTTGCGCAGGCGGAAGTAGTCCCGGTGGAGAGTCAGCACTTCTTCGTTCCGGATTGCGTTAAAAACCCAATCTGACAGCTTCACTTCACACCAGAGAAGACGGCCATCGAGGCCATGTTTCCGGCGGATCGACGACGCGTCGATCAGTCCAAAACCATCGACTTGCTCTTCATCGCCAGTGACGATGTTTGTCCTAATCCGCGTTCCTTCGAGGCGATCAAGGGCATCAAGCAAGGACTGATATTCCCGGCCACTTGTCCCTCGGTTGGTGAAGATAAGCAGTTCTCTGGAGTTGATCCGCACACGAGGAGAGACGGCTTCACCTTCTTTCAGCTTCGCCATGATCTGGCTGATACAGTAGATCAGAATGTCCTTGTCATAGATCGTCGCCAGGCCTTTCACGCTCGGCGTGATCTGAAGCCACTTATCGCCATTCTCATAGCGTTTGATCGTCGTCTCAGGCTTCTTTGAGAGGGAATAAAACGGATGCTCCATGTGCTGCATCACGTCCTTCAGGACAGCGTCCGCCACATCACAAATGAACAGATCATGCTGCGGATGGCGATCCGGCAGGAGCGGGGCGAGAGTATTCGTGTTATCAGTTACCATGAGTCGACATTCGTGGTTTTAGTTACCGCAGTCAAGATTCGTGTTATCAGTTACCAAAAGCAGGATTTCAGTTACCGGGATTCGTGTTATTAGTTACCAGAACTCAGGGAAAACCATTATTTTTCAAAGCTTTGCGCCGGTTCTGAAGACGCGTAACACAGATTTTAACACAAATATAACACCCAGCTTCTCAGTCAGAGCCGATCACCATCAGCACTTCACCGCTCACCGCTGATAAAACACGCAGGCATCAACACCCGTGGTTGTCGTGGTCCAGGACGCTCCAAGGACAGCGCACATGGATGCGTTGCTGGCTAAGAAACGAGGAAGCGTCACCGTCAGGACAAGAGTAAGAACGACGGCACCCAGGCCGAACCATGGAAGACGGCTTTTGAAGCGCTCCAGCTTTTGTTCCCGTTCCCAGAGCTGGCGCATTGTGTCCGACCTGGCATCCTCAGCTTTCCTGAGAACTTCCTGAGTGTGGTTGGACGCCCGGAGGAGATCACCGGCCATCTGGCCGACGCGGGTCAGGGTGTCGCCGATCTTGCCGTTGATGGTTGCGCCGACAATCTCGCCATAGTGTTCCGGGTCCGTCTGCTTTTGCGCGGCGAAGGCGGCAGAGCGGGCTTCCGTCGCCGTCTTATTCACGCGGTCGAGCACCCGTGTCTGATCATCCACCCGATCCGAGATGCTGGCGACAGCCGTGGCGAGAAGATCGAGCGTTTCGCGCAGATCATCATCCGAGAGCGGGGCAGGGGAGGCAGGCGTGTCAGACATGGCGGATTGCTTTCGGGTTATGGGGTTTCGGGCGTGAACAGCCCGGCAAATTCAGGATCGGCGTAGTACCGCAGTTTTTGCGCGACGGCGGTGGCCTGCCCCTGGACGCGCAGGAGCTGGCGTTTCGGCGGGAGCTGCATGATTTCATCGGGGGTCAGCAAATCGCGACCCGTGAGGTTGTTCGAGAAGCTGGGGCCATCACCGGGCTTGAAGCTGTCAGTCTGGAACCCGGCGGTTTCTTGGCCGATCATCTGGCTCAGCCACTTGGCCGTCTCGAAGTCATTCACCCCAAAGACCTGTTGCACCCCGGCATTGGCGATGAAGGTGCCAGCGCGTTCGCCGTAAAGGTCCTTGAGCTGGCTCATGTCTTGGAGGATCGGCCAGAGCTGAAGCCCGTAGCCCGCCATCAGCCCCATGGCGCGCTCTACGGCCTCCAGACGGCCCAGGGCGGCGAATTCATCGAGGAGGAAGAGGGCAGGGGCCGTAAGGCGCTCAGAACGGCCCTCTGACGCGTTCTGAGGCCGCTCAGCGTCTCGCGCAATGTCCTGAAGGGCCTGAGAGACCAGAAGGCGCAGCCAGCGGCTGTAGGCGTCCATCCTGTTCGGAGGCAGCACAAGGAACACCGAAGTGATCCGATGGCGCAGATCGGAAAAGGCGAAGTCCGAGCGCGCCAGACACTTCGCGATCCGGGGCGAGTCCAGGAAATGGGTGTGCCGCTGTGCGTTCGACAGAACCGAGGCGGCTTCTCGATCCGCCTTGCCGAGGAAGCGGTTGGCGGCGCGGGCGATCAGCCCGCCTGCCTCGTCGCTGTCCTGCATCAGCTCCAACAGAGCGCGCAGCTTTTCCGGGGGCAGGGTGAGATATTCCCGGACGGTGGCGAGGGACCGGCGGTCGCGGTCCTCGTGGCAGACGCAGAACATGATCAGACCGCCGAGGATGGCTTTCGCCTCCTCGTTCCAGTGGGCTTCCGTCACCTGGCCCGGCGGGTCCATGACCAGCGCCTCTGTCAGGGAGGCGGCATCCTCGCCCAGATCGAGGCTGTGCGGTGTTAGCCGGTCGAGCGGGTTATAGCAGGCCGAGGGGTGCCCACTGACCTCGAAGGGGTCAAGGACATGGACCGTTCCAAAGCGCCGCCGGGCCTCGCCCGCGATCCTCGCGTTCTCACCCTTGGGGTCAATCACCAGGACCGAGCGTTCCGCCGCCAGCAGGTTCGGGATCACGGTGCCGACGCCTTTCCCGGCCCGTGTCGGGGCGAGGGTGATCAGATGCGCCGGGCCGTCATAGCGCAAGAGCCGCCCTGTGTGCGGATTGCGTCCGATCAGAAGTCCGGCATCGTCTTGCCCTTTGCTCCGCTCCAGCTTCTTCAGCTCCTTGCGGTTGGCAAACCGCGCCGAGCCGTGGCTGTCGCCGGTCAGCCCGAAATACGCATCCGCCCCTGAGGCCATGCGCCAGTACTGGAACCCGAAGACAGCACCCACGAACATGAATGGACCGAAGACCAGCCATTGCCAGGCGCTTTCGCCGGGCGTCTGGTCGAAGAAGGCGAAGATGAACGGTGTGGCCACAAGCGTTCCGAGCATCGCTCCGAAGGCCATCGCTCCGATCAACCATCCGAGCATGATAGGCGTGAAGATCAACCGACCGAAGAAGCGGAACAGACCCCCGAAGACGAGCATCACGCTCCGCATCAGGTTGCACCGTCATCGCTTGGGGTAGGGGAGGGAGCGTCCCACTCCGCAAAGGCTTTGCGATCCTGTTCGCGGGAGAGGTTACGGATCAGCCGGTCGAGCATGGCGGCGGCATTGGAATCCCGTTCCGCCAGGTCCATGAGCGCCCCGCCCAGGATCACCTTGCGCCGTGTATCCAGCTTGCGCTGTCTGGTGGCTTCCCGGTTCTTCAGAGCCTGAAGGCGGGCCTTGGCCTGGGCGTAGCGTTTCTCGGCACGTTCAAGCTCAGTCTCGGCCAATTCGGGAATCCACTTCAAAGAGGGCAGGTGTAAAGGTTAGGCTTGCCACAACCAGCGATAGCGCTTACCCGTAGGCCTGTAAAGGACAAGGGCGCACTTATGCAAACTCTTCACCTGCGGTTCCGAGATTTGCGTGCGATCTCTCTGGGGCTACGCCCCGACCGATGGTCATCCCCTTCGCTGCGTGCCGCCGCGACATGGAAGGGCGCGCCGCCCCTTCCAAACCATCCCAGCCCAACCTCAGCGGTTGGATCGCGTCCCGCAAGGTCGCGCCAGCGTCTCGCCCGATGCCCCACGGTGGGGGCCGGTCTGCCGCTGGCGTCTTCCTTGCGGGAGGTTCGTGTCGTCGGACCTGACGGTGCCGACACGAACCGGGTTTGCCCCCGGCAAACCGCAAGTGAACTGTCCCCATATCCCGCCACCCATGAGGCTGGGGATCTGGGGGCAGTTCACTGGCAAGCCCGCGTATCGGAGAGCCGTTGGCTTGCCTCAAGCGGGCTGTCTTTTCCCCTCGGATCGCGCCGGTTTCGGGCGCACTCTTGCGGAGAAAAGACGGCTGATCCGGTGGCCAATATCGGGGTATCGGCACGGATCAGCTCCGGCGCGTGGGCGCGTTTGCATCGCAGGCGAGGGGAGGGCGCATGGCCAGCTACCACCTCTCCGTGAAGACGATCAAACGCAGCGCCGGGCGCTCTGCCACGGCGGCGGCGGCCTACCGTGTCGGGGAGCGCATCGAGTGCCAGCGCGAAGGCCGTGTCCACGATTACACCCGCAAGCAGGGCATCGAGGAGACCTTCATCCTGGCACCGAAAGACGCCCCGGACTGGGCCTCGGATCGGTCCCGCCTCTGGAACGAGGTCGAGGCCAGCGAGACCCGCCGCAACTCCGTCACCGCCCGCGAGTGGGAGCTGGCCCTGCCGTCCGAGATCAGCGCCGAGGACCGCTCTCAGATTACCCGCGACTTCGCCCAGGAGCTGGTGAGCCGCTACGGCGTGGCCGTCGATGTGGCGATCCATGCGCCGCACCGCGAAGGCGATCAGCGCAACCACCATGCTCACGTCCTGACCTCCACCCGCAAGCTGGAAGCCGGGGGCTTCACAGCCAAGACGCGCGTACTCGACTCCGCAAAGACCGGCGGAGTCGAGATCGAGCAGATGCGCGGCCTTTGGGCCGAGTTGCAGAACCGTGCTCTGGAACGGGCAGGGGAGGTTGAGCGGGTCGATCACCGGTCGCTTGAAGCGCAGCGGGAGGCCGCGATGGAGCGTGGTGACAAGCTGACCGCCGAGGAATTGGACCGCGACCCCGAGCTGAAGCTGGGGCCAGCGGCCAATTCCATGGAGCGGCGGGCGAAGGCGATGGCCGAGCGCCAGGGCCGGGAATATGTCCCTGTCACCGAACGGGGGGCCGTTGTCCATGCCGCCCGCCAGGCGCGCGCCGCTTTCCGCGAAATGCGTGAGCGGCTGGATATCGCGCGGGAGACCTACGGTGCCGAACGCGAGGCGGGGCAGGGGCGTGTCTCTGCCGGTCTGGCGGCACTCCGGGCCGCAACCGCGAAAGATCGCGACGGGCGCGCGTCAGACGATATCCAGGAGCGGTTGTCGCAGGTCGTGGGCCGGTCACGGGACCAGGACGACACGCCAAAGGCGGAAGGCCGCAATTACGCGCGGGAGCGGCTGAAAGAGATCATGGAGAAGGACGCCGGGCGGGATGGCCAGGCGGCGGTTCACAAGCTGGACGGGTACAGCGAGTATGATCTGGGCGAGGACACAAGCCGCGAGGCGCGCAAGCCGTCCGTGAACGAGCGCCTGAAGGACGTGCTGAACAAGCCGCGCGAAAAGCTGGAAATTGAGGACGAGCGCGACCAGGAGAAGGATCAGGAGGTCGAGAAGGATAGGGAAATCGACCGTGATCCAGGTCTCAGTCACTGACGAGGCGATGAGAGGTCGTTTCCCCATTCTTCATGGGAATGCTCGCCTGAGAGAACCCGACACCAACAAGGAATGAAATCACGCCGGTTGCCGTCTTGAATTCGCGCACCCTGATCGCATTCTGCGTCACGCGCGTTCTGGCAGTGACAAGGATTTTCTCCTGCCCATCACTCCCAACCGTCCGCATGATCCACAGACCGTACCAGCTTGGTCCCTTGCGTTCAGGATCGGCTTTGCACAGCACTTCGACCGTGTGTCCCTCCTCAGCAAGTGCCCGAAGGCCTTGTTCGGTGGTGACGTTTAGTTCGAGGTCAATCGTCTGGTTCATCGCGCATACCAACAGAAACAATGATGGTCGTCTTGTGCCTGAATCTAACGAAGGCATCAATCGTATATTATCGAGTTAGATTTGGCTCGATAGAGATCAGTGATCCCGGCAGTGCGCCGGTATCGCTTTGAGCGATAGACAGGGCAGGGGATCGACGGGCTGGCGCCCGCTCACCCCAACCCAGACAGCTTCCAAATACTGTTGATCCGCCTGCCATCCCGGCAGGTCCGAGAAAACCGGCAAGCGCCGCCTGTGGCGTCGGTTCCGGTCGAGAATTCCGGTTCCTCCCACACGCAGGCGCGCGGTTCCCTCCCAAATTCACGCCCTCCACCCGGTTGTCACGGCCCCGCCAGGCCGCAGGACGGGCTTTGCCCTTACCTGCTCTGCCCTTCGGAATGCATGGGCATTCCAAAGATCAGAACAGGAAGGCCCGCCCATTGGCGGAAAGGGGAAGAGACCCGGCCCGCGTCACTCAAAGGAGGGTCACAAATGACCGCAGAGAAGTTTGACGTTTATTCCCATGTCACCAATCAGATTGTCGCGCAGATCGAGGCGGGGACGCCGCCCTGGCGCAAGCCGTGGACCGGTGGAGGAGGTGGGGTCAGCCTGCCGGAACGGTTTAACGGCGAGGCCTATCGGGGCATCAACATCCTGATGCTTTGGGCGACAGCGATGGCCAAGGATTACAGCTCAGCCCGCTGGATGACGTTCAATCAGGCCAAGCAGCTTGGGGGCCATGTTCGCAAGGGCGAGAAATCCGCGACGGTCGTGAAATACGGCACCGTTGAGCGCGAGGACGAGAACGGCGAGGAACGCCAGATCCCCTATGCCAAGGCCTACCGCGTGTTTAATGCCGACCAGATCGAGGGCTTGCCCGCTGAATTCTACATCCTGCCCGATCCGCCCCGTGATCTTGGCACCAAAGCCGATCCTACGTTGGAAGCGTTCTTTGCAACAAGTGGCGCACAGATCGACAGCACCGAAGAGCCGCGTGCCTACTACAACATCAAGACCGACCGCATCCACATGCCGCCGATTGGCACGTTCCACCGAGCCGCAGGATATTACGGCACCTTGGCACATGAGCTGACCCACTGGACAGGCGCGACAAAGCGGCTGGACCGCTTGGGCAGGTTCAATGACCGTAAGGCATACGCCTTCGAGGAGCTGGTCGCGGAGATTGGCAACTGCATGCTTTGCGCGCAGATCGGGGTGGAGCCCGAATTCGACCAGAGCGCTGCATATGTTGAAGGCTGGCTTGAGGCGATGAAGGAAGACAACCGTGCGATCTTTCGCGCCGCGTCCGAGGCGCAGAAGGCCGTGGACTACATCATGGAGCGCACCGCGCAGGCCGACCGGATGGCAGCCGAGTAACAGTCCGCACCACTGCAATGATCGAGGCCCCCGTCAGCAGGCGGGGGCCTTTTGCGTTCTGGTGTGATCCAGGTGGTGGGCGGTTTCAGGGTGACCTGTCGGCGGGCAACCTGAAGGCCACCCGCTGACAGGCCCGGCGCTTCGCGCGGACGCCCCCAAAGGGGCGAACGATCTTAAGCTGCCTTCGCTGGTAGCAGCTTGGGCAGATGGGGCAGCGCCGCTGGGTCGCGAGTGTTGAAATAACGCTCCGAATGCTCGGGAATCCAGACGTTATCAACGAACTCGATGAATAGCGGCAGCATACTGTTTGGATACTGTCGTGCATCGCCTTCCCACTCATCGGTCTTGTGTGAGTACATCGAGTGAGACCCACTCAGCCGGGGATGGTTCTCGTCGAGCCACTTTGCGAAGAGCTTTCCTACGCTGGTATCGGGGCGTAGTTGTGTCCCATTCGGGGCCCGGTCCGCCATCATGTGGCCGACCATTTCAAGGCGTCCCCACAACCTGACAACCAGTTCGTTGATCACTGAGAAATGACCCGCGCTGACCCTGTTCCAGTTCTCGTTGTAGCGCTTGATAAAGGCTGGAACGTGACCACCATAAGAGCCAGTTTTCCGAATGCTCGGAAGGACTTCTGAGGTGATCCATTTCTTAAAACGCTTTGCTTCTGGCTTGGATGAGCGCAGCACGAGAGAGTAGAGGCCGGACTCGCTGATGACGGTGGTCTTCTGCTCCCTGCCCATGGCGTCGGAAATTCCGACGCCATCCTTCTCATCGTCATCAAGACGGCTCGCGGCATCCCGTGGGTTCGCAATTCCGATCTTTTTGCAGACCTCAGTCAAAACGAACCAAGGCTCTCCTTCACGGTCGATAACACGGAACTGATCGTTGTCTTCGTACTCAAAAATTTGCATTGTATACTGCATTTACGTCCTTTCATGACGCTGGTGCAGTACGATTTTGCTTGACGGGTGTTCCTCTTCATGGGACATACCCTTTGACAGTTAAGCCGAATCGCACTGCGGTTACGGAAAAGGACCGACCCATAAAGGGTTCGGTCCATTTTTCATTTTAACAGAAAATTTACCAAATTGCAAGCGTGAGTTCTTCGATTGTTCTCTTGCGTCTCCAGGCGTTGTGTTTGGGCAACAATCTGTGTGCGCGCCGGTTAGATTGCCGCCTCTAGCAGCCCGATTTCGTCTTCGGTCAGGTCGAACAGGTCATAGACGATGCTGTCGATCCGGGCTTCGGCCTGGGCGATCTCAGCGGTCAGGCGGGCGATCTCAGCGCGGTCGCGGTTGATCCAATCCTCCCAGTCGGACCGCTCGGCCAGCGGGATGTCGGCCTTGAACACCTTCTTCACCTCGGCGCGGAAGGCGGCAAAATCGGGCAGTGTCCACCATTCCTTGAGCTTGTTGGTCAACTTGGGTTCGCGGTCAGGCGGGCAGAGATCGGGTATCCGGCGGGTCAGAGCGGTTTGCAGGCTATAGCGAGCCTCTGCGTGGGTTTGAGCAGTTTCAGCGAGGGTGGCAAGGGCGGCTTTTTGAGCGGGAGTGGCATCTGGAATGGGTAAAGGTTCCAAGTATTGTGATTTCATCCGAAAATAGCCGCCCCTGGCCACCGTCGTTTCACTAATTAATGAAAACCACAAAACAGAAGATGATAGTAACGCCACCTCAAAGTGGCTCGCGTCAGGTATGCAGAAACAAGTCATGTCAATGTAATTACCTGTATCGACTGAAAAACTGGGTCGATTTGCGATGTCTCGGTAGATTAGCTTGGTGCCCTCATAAGTGGCTTGATATTTCTGTTGTGGCTGTTGCAGCTCAAACCATTTCTGCTTGGCAGCTCTAGCTGCGAGCTTTGCCTTATGAGGCCGAAGCCAATCTTCGATTGCAGGATAGTCTGAGATATTAATACCTGCTTTTGGGATATAAATTATCCATTTTTCTGGCGCTTCAGATTTCCATTGCTGGAGCTGGGTTCCAAACAGTATTGGCTTCAACAAATCGGTCGATTTAGGGTCAGCCAAAACAAGGTTGTCACGTTCTGAACGAGTCAGGATGAAGGCCGCATTATAACCAGTCTTTATACCTGCAAACGGCGAGCCATAAACCTCTTTGAGAGTTTTGCGGCCTTTACGTATCTTGGCGCGCAGCGCACGCAAGGCTGGGTTTTCCAGTTCCCACGATCCGGCACCCAAGGCTGTTTGTGGATATGGGCCGGCAGCAGCTTCCCAAGTGGCCAAGAAGTTGTTTTCCGGCAGGGCATCCACCTTCCAAAAGCGCAGCTCATGCCCTTTGGGCGCGGCCCCGCGTTTCATGGTCAGGATCGCCGGATAGGTGGTTACGCCCTCGAAGACTTGCAGGTCGCCAAAATCGACCACGCTTTCGATGGTCGCCTCTTTCAGAAGGTATTCGCGCAGGGGCTTGCCCGAGCCGGTCTTGAAGAAAGTGTTCGAGGAAATGTAGCCCAAGCGCCCACCCGGTTTCAGCAAGCGCAGGCCGCGTTCGTAGAAATAGCAGTAGAGATCAGCCCGGTCGGACACGACCTCATAGCGCTTTTCCAGATAGGGTTTCAGCAGCTTCAGGAATTCCATCCGCACATAAGGCGGGTTGCCCAGGACCACGTCAAAGCCGCCTTCGGCAAAGACGCCGGGGAAGGCGGTTTCCCAGGTGAAGGCGTGGTCGAGATAGGCGAAGTTGCTGTCCTCGATCAGGCTGTCACCGACGCGGATGCTGCCCGACAGGCTGTCGAGAACCTTGCCGCGCCGGGCGGTCTTGATCCAGAGCGACAGCTTGGTGATCTCGATGCTTTCCTCGTTCACGTCCACGCCGAAGAGGTTGTCGGTCAGAATTTCGCTGTCGGGGACATAGTCGAGCAGATCGCCAAAATGCTCGGCCTTAGGCAGCAGGTCTTTGATCTTGTCGTTTACGCGGGTCAGTTCGGCCTTCATGAAGTCGAAGGCCATGATCAGGAACACACCGGAGCCACAGGCGGGATCGACAATGCGCAAAGATTTCAGGCGATCGCGATAGGCTTGCCAAGCTTCCAGCTCGGCCGACTTTTTCCGCCAGGGGATGTTTTCGTAGTCGGTGACATCCGCGCCCTTCTTGGCGTGAGCGCGCAAGGTGTCCTCAAAAATTTCCCGCAGATGCGTTCCCAGGGTTTCGGCCACGATGAAGCGCGCGATGTAGTCGGGGGTATAGACCACCCCGTCACGCTTGCGCCGCCCGCTTGTGCCGGTGGTTTTCTCGGGCTCTTCCTCTTCACCGCGGGCGATCGCTTGCAGGCGTTCCACGTCCGCGATGGACTGTTCAA
>NZ_CP018078.1 GCF_001886735.1 Sulfitobacter alexandrii | reverse complement strand
TCCGAGCGGATGTATTTGACCAAGGCGATCGCCGCGAGCACCAGCACACCCACGATCAGCAACCAGACGAGGCCCATCGCAATCATCATGCCGCCGCCCATCATTCCACCGTCCATCATCATGCATTCCATCCTTTGTTTTCCCTTGAAACCGGTCTGGCACGGGTTCGCACCAGACCGCGCGATTGATCATTCGACCGAATATACGGTCGGGCTCACACCTTCCTCGACGGTGTAAATCTTGAAGGGCTCCTGTTTCGCGCCGCCCATACCCGGCGACCCCAATGGCATGCCGGGAAGAGTCACACCGGCAATTTCCGGGCGCTCTTCCAGCAGCCTGTTGACGACATCAATCGGCACGTGGCCGCTGATGACGTAATCGTCCAAAAAGCCTGTGTGGCAGCCTTGGAAGTCATCCGGGATGCCCGCATCGCGGCTGATCTGCTCCAGATCGTGGGTCGGCTTCACCTCCACCGTGAAACCGTTCTCGCGCAGATAGTCCGCGTAACTCTCGCAACATCCGCATTGTGGGTTCTTGTAGAGCGTGACCTCCTGCGCCGCGGCAGGCGCGGCATTCAGGCTCATCGCAAGGACGGCGACGGCACCTGCCGTGCCGAGGCTGGCAAATCCAAGTATCTTCTTTATCGGTTCATTCATTTTCATGGTCCTAAGTGTGTGAGTTTCAGGTTTTGGTCGTGCCAGGTTCGACACGGATGACGCCCATCATGCCCGCCGCCTGGTGTTCCAGAATGTGGCAATGGAACATCCAGTCACCGGGATTGTCCGCGGCGAAGGCGATCTCGACCCGTTCTTCGGGTGCCATCAGGACGGTGTCCTGCCATTCGCGATACCGAGTCGGTTGTCCGTTGCGGGCGATCACACGGAACGAATGCCCGTGAAAATGGATCGGATGGTGCCAGGCGGTGCGATTATCCATCTCGAACACGTGCGACGTGCCCTGCGGCAGGACCAGCAAGGGGTCCATCATATGACCCGTCGCGGCTTCTCCGTTGATGAACCACATGTTGCCCTCGCGCATCTGGTCCATCATCGACCCCATACCGCTGCCCATCATCATCTGCCCCATCATTCCGCCGTTGAAGACGATCTGGTGCCGCGCGGCCGACGCCATGTCCGGTTCGGCCAGCGGGTTGGGCGGCAGGTCCATCGACCAATCCGGCACACTGTCCCGCAGCCTGTCAGGCCCGTAGACGAGATCGACCAGACGGTATTCGAGGCCTTCGTAGAAGACATCGGTGACCGTGACGGCCTCTCCGGGTTTGCCGGTCATGTCGATTACCAGATCGACACGCATCGCCGGGCCGATCACCACGACCCCGCCGTCAGGGGCATGGGGCGTCACGGGTTGACCGTCCAGCGCGACCACGACTGGTTCAAAATCTCCAAAATCCAGCCCGAATATCCGCGCGTTCGCCGCGTTGATTAGCCGCAAGCGGATGCGCTCACCGGATTGCACCGAGACCCGTTCGGGGATCTCACCGTTGATGGTCACGGAATTGCCAATACGACCGCCGTGCATCGCGTCATGGCGGTTGCCGAACTCATCCGACAACTGCCCCGCCCGCGTCATGCGCCAGTCGTCCAGCATCCAGGTCAGGTCACGATCCACGCGGATCGGGTCCACCTCCTCGACGATCAGCGGCCCGTAGAGTCCACGTCCGACCTGTTCCGAACTGCGCTGGTGCGGGTGATACCAGAACGTGCCCGCATCCAGTGCATCGAATTCGTACAGGAAATCGCCATCAACCGGGATCGGGTCCTGCGTGAGGAACGGCACTCCGTCCATCGCATTGGGCGTGCGGATGCCATGCCAGTGGATTGTGGTCCCTTCATCTAACCCATTCTGAGCCAAAACCAGCACTCGGTCGCCCTGCCGGGCCCTGATTTCAGGACCGGGGACGGACCCGTTATAGCTCCAGACATTAGTCGGACCGTATGGTGACGGGCGCAGGGCGGCCTGTCCGGATGCCGCGCGTAGGACGAATGGGTCCCCAGTTGGATCGGCCATTGCCATTCGTGCAGGTGATAGAGCGGATAGGGCTGTGAATGCGGCACCTGTGCGAAGCACGTGCCTTCGTGAAATCGGTCTGTGGAGAATCATCGCAACTGCCTTGATCTGAAAGGGTCGCACTCAGCCAGCTTCGGCCAAGGCAACAATCAGGCCTCGCAGCAGGCGAGGCCGGTTTCAGGTTCAGACAGGCAGTTTGGGAGGGAATGGATCAAGCGACGGATTCGTGCCGAGTGAGATCAGAGGTTCGGCACCCCGGACGGCAGTACCAAAAGGCCTCGTGAGCCGCGCTGACGGCATCTTGGCAAGGAGGCCAGAAGTACCGCTGGAGCCGCAAGGAACAGGACACCCACCTTCACAGGCAGTGCCCTCAGCAAATCCGGTGGGATCGCACCCGCCGCAACGGCCATCCGCGCTTTCGGTGGGTTCCATCTGCGCCATAGCCGTGATTGACATACTGGCCGACGACATATCCGGCGCAGTCACTGCACCGAAGGTCAGCATGAGAATCAAAACAAGGCGAAAAACGCAGGTCATACATTTACTGCTACAACCTTCCAGCAAGGGGAGGTCAAGTGACATTCTGTAACTTGGACGTGATACCCCTGTAGTGTATCCGCCTCAGACCTTCGTTACTGCCCTTCGCAGCCAGTTGCTCATGCAAAGGTTCATCAGTCCACTTGACGTTGGTCGACGACAACTTGCCGTCGCAAATGAGGTAATGATGTCCTCATGCTCGGTCAGCTTTTTTCGTGAGTATGAGTTTCCTCCCCATCTCTCGAATTACCGTGACCATAGAGATCGGCGTTCTGATGAGCGCGATCCTCGTGCTCGAATTCGAGGCTGGAATGGCTGATGCCGAATTCTCCCTTCAGCCGCTTCTTGATCGCGCTCTTGATCTCTTCAATCTTCGACCACCCCTCGGCTGCCACGACGACATGGCAGTCGAGCGCAGCCTCGTGCTCTTGCATTTGCCAGAGATGGACGTGGTGGACGTCGGCGACGCCTTCGACTTTCCGCATCGCTTCGACGACGGCCTCGTTGTCGATGTCCGGCGGGCTCCCGAGCATCAGGGTTCGGATTGGGCCGCCTATTTCAGTGAAAGACAGATACAGGATGTAGATCGCGATGCCGATGGTGATGGCAGGATCGACCCAACGCATGTCGTAAAGGATGATCAGCGACCCAGCGACGATAACCGCGACCGAAGCAAGCGCGTCCGACAGGTTATGCAGGAAAAGCGCGCGGATGTTCACGCTGCCCTTCTGCATCGAATAGGTCAGCATTGCGGTCAGCGTGTCGACCACAAGCGCAATTCCACCGAGAATGACGACGGTCCAACCCATGACTTCGGGTGGATCAATCATGCGCATGCCACCTTCGTAGATCAGGTAGAAGCCGATCAAAATCAGGGTGGTGTAGTTAACCAGGGCTGCGACGATTTCGACCCGACCATAGCCGAAGGTCATGCGCTCATCGGCTGGGCGGCGCGCGATCTTGCGTGCGGCGAAGGCAATGACAAGCGAGGCCATATCGGAAAAGTTGTGCAGCGCATCGGCGATCAGTGCCAGGCTGCCCGACAATATGCCCCCGACGATTTGCGCAACGGTAAGAAGCCCGTTCGCCCAGATCGCGATGGCAACCCGCCGATCGCCAGAATCCGGATCGATATGCGCGTGCCCGTGGTCATGTGGCATTGGCAGGCTCCTCATGCGCGTGTGTCGCGCGTCGGTCAGTCTTGAGGCGGTCGCTGCGGAAACCACGAACGCGCGCATTCATCCAGTGGCGTATGATATGACGGTAAAGGGCACCACGCAGCCATCCAAAGGATTGCTCATGGGAAAAATAGAAGGCGTCCGGCGTATCAAACACGCCGAAATCCTGCACGATGCCGGTTTTCTGAATGTAGGTATCTTCTCCGTTCCAGGCGACGGGAGGCGCGCCAAGGCAATCCGTGCCCGCGCCATAACCGCAGAGACTGTCCGTGTCCGAGAAAGACGTTTGCAGGACTTTGAGGAAAGCGTCATCCAGGATGAAGCCTTCAAGGTTGATCCAGGCACCTTGAAATTCGATCTCGACCCATGAGTGGAGAATTTCCTGCGGAGCAAGCGGATACACCAACTCTGGGACAACACCGCGCTGCAAGCCTTTGTGGATCGTAAACCCATGCAACCGGCAACGAATGCCGACACCACGCAGCAGCCCAATCAAGAGCGTGCCTTTGGTATTGCACTGCCCGTAACCGTCGGAAAGCACCTCGGAGGCGGGGATGTCGTCAGCACGATTGTATCCAAACGCGATTTCATTCCGAACGAAATCATAGGCAGCTCCGATCCGATCGTATTCGGATAAGCCGCGCCAGCTGCGGTTCTCAATTAGATGCGCAAGAGGCGCGGCATCAAAATCCAGTAGTTTGGTGGGTACAAGTAGGGGGTCGGTCATCTGCAACGGGTCGCTCCTCGAATCGTCTTGGAACAAGACTAATTGCTATAGTCACTGTAGCTTCAATCCATTCTTTCAGAAAGAATCTCCCGCAACTATTTGCCCGTATGAACTGCTTTGTGGTGTTCGCCGTGTGCGTCGCGCAGAATGTCGATACCTCCCCAAGCCGCGATCCCGGCGACAATCACGCCGACGACGAGGTCCGGCCAGTTGGTTCCCAGCCAGGCGACGAGGCCGCCAGCCACGACGATTCCGAGGTTCGCGGCGAAATCGTTGTAACTGAAGGTGTTGGCCGCGCGGATGTTGACGTCCGGATCTTTGAGCTTAGCGAGCAGCCAAACGCAGACTGCGTTGATAGCCGCCGCGATCAGGGCCATTGCAATCATGATCGTCCCGAGCGGATCTGACCCACCGATGTAGCGGCGCCACGCATCGTAGAGGATGCCTGCAGCGAACAGGATCAGCAGCCCGCCGGAGACGTTCGCCGCCCCGCGTTTCCATTTGGCGGATCGGGACAAAGCGAAAAGGCTGATCGCGTAGACGAAGCTGTCGGAGAGGTTATCGAGCCCGTTGGCGATCAGGGCACTTGAGTCGCCGAAGGCGCCTGTTGCGAAAAAGGCCACGGCCAAACCGATATTGAGCGCCAGAACGATCCAAAGCGTCCGTCTCTCCATTAAATCTTGTCTAGCGGCCATTTTGTGGTTCCAGCTTGTGTTGTACGACACATTAACTTCTGCGGCTGATCTGCGTTCCAGCCGGAATGTTGGCTGAACTCCTTCAGGCCCCGATTTCCTCGTGTTCGGTCAAGCATTCCGAATGGTCCCGCAACACCTCAAGCACCTTGCAATCTCCCGTCCGCCCGCCGCTGCATTCGTGAACCATGCGTTTCAGTTCCGTGCGCAGCGCCTTCAGGCGGGCCATGCGCTGCTCCACCTGTTTGAGCTGGCGACGCGCGATGGCATCAGCCTCATCACAGGGCCGGTTGGGATGGTCGCTGAGGTCGAGCAGCTCGCGGATCGCATCGAGCGAGAAACCGAGTTGTCGCGAATGGCGGATGAAGGACAGTCGATCAAGCTGTGCATTGTCGTAGCGCCTCTGCCCGCCTTCGGTCCTGCCAGGTTCGGGCATGAGCCCAATCTGTTCGTAGTACCGGATGGTCTGCACCTTCGTGCCAGTCTTCTTTGACAGAGTACCGATCGTGAGCATTTTCGCCTCCATGAAAAAGATACAGTTTGTGTAGGTTTTGCCGTCGGAATAAACAAGTGTCAGATTCACAGACGCGTGAGTTCAAGCTATACCATGATTTCGTGCTTGAACCTCTAGCGGCTAGAGGATGTATCCGCACAGGCAATAAGAATCAAAAACAGGCGAACAGGATTGTCCCTTACATCGGCACAGAAGTTTCTTTGGGTTTTGGCAGGCGTGGCAGCGCTTGCCTTCGTATGGCTTTTGCTTTGGTCCGATTATCGTGCCGATAGCGCCCGAACCGACGCCGAGCCGCCTTTTTTCGCTGAGTTCGAACTGACGGACCACCAGGGTATGGTTCAAACCGAGGAGGACTTTGCGGGGCGCTGGATGCTGGTTTTTTTCGGGTTTACCAACTGCCCCGACGTCTGCCCGACGACCCTATCCGAGGTCGCGGCGGTGATGGACGGTCTGGGCGACGATGCCGCCAAGGTCCAGCCGATTTTCATAACAATCGACCCTGAACGAGACACGCCCCCAGCACTCGCCGAATACGTCCCGCTGTTCGATGCGGGCATCATCGGGCTGACGGGCACGCCGGAACAGATCGCCGCCACGTCCGAGACGTTTCCAATCTTCTTTGAGCGCGTCGAAGAGGCTGCGGCGCCGGATGGTTACACGATGGGCCACACGTCGCATCTGTTCCTCTTCGATCCCGACGCGGGCTTCGCCGACTCGTGGCCCTACGGCACCTCCGCCGAAGAGATCCTCGCCGATCTGGAAGAGAGGATCTGACCGACATGAACCGTATGTCCGGAGAAACAGCCCTCGGGCTGGCGTGGATCATCGCGCTCGTCGCCTCGCTTGCCGTGCTTTTCATCGGCGAGGTGCTGGGGCAGACGCCCTGTGTGCTGTGCTGGTTCCAGCGCGCCTTCATGTTCCCCTTGGCCATTGTCCTCGGGCTGGGCTTTTGGTGGCGGGACGGCCGCGTGGGGCGCTACGGCATCGCATTGGCGCTTGGCGGCGGCGCAGTCGCCCTGTGGCACATGGGGCTGTACGTCGGTCTTGTTCCCGAACGCATCCAGCCCTGCACGGCCACCGGCCCCTCTTGCACCGATGACAACCAACTGGTCTTCGGCATCCCGATCCCGCTGATGGCGCTCGCCACCTTCGCGCTGATCGGGGCGCTGTCGGCCCTTTCATTGAAGGACACACGAACATGAACCGACGCGGCCTGATCCTGTCCGTTCTCGCCCTCGGCGTCGCCGGTTTCGGCGGAGCCACCTGGTTTGCAACCCGCCCCGGCCCGGTGGCCGAAGCGGAGCTCGTTGCTCCGGAACTTGCGGACGCGATGATCCGCCCCTACTCGCCCATCCTCGGGCCTGCGGATGCGCCCGTCACGATCGTCGAATTCTTCGATCCGGCCTGCGAGGCCTGTCGCGCCTTTCATCCCATCGTGAAGGACATCATGGCCGAGCATGGGGATGCTGTCCGCGTCGTGATCCGCTACACGCCCTTCCACGGCGCGGCATCCGAGGAAGCCATCCGTGTGCTCGAGGCGGCGCGCATGCAGGACGTTTACGAGCCGGTGCTTGAGGCCGTTCTGCGGGAGCAGCCGAGATGGGCGTCGCACGGTGCCCCGGAACCTGGTCTGATCCTTCAGATCGCAGCCACGGCCGGGCTCGATGCCGAGGCCGCCCGCACGCAAATGCTGGCACCCGATGTCGTGGCAATCCTGAACCAGGATCGTGCTGACGTCGAGACCGTGGGAATTCGCCAGACGCCCACATTCTTTGTGAACGGCCAGCCGCTCGATCCATTCGGAGAGGCAGAATTGCGTCGTCTGGTGGCTGCCGAAGTCGCTGCCGCGCAAAGCTGAATGGAAAGGGCAGGATCAGAACGATGAAAAAGTATATTTTGACCAGCACACTGGCGGCGCTTTTGACCCTCGGAGGGCTCTCGGTGCCCGCGCTGGCCGGACCCGAGGATGTGGTCGTCGAGAACGCGTGGTCCCGCGCCTCCATCGGGATGAACCGTCCCGGGGCCGCTTACATGACGATCCGCAACACTGGCGACGAGCCAGTGACGCTGATCGGCCTTACAACACCGCTCGCGATGATGCCCGAAATCCACGAGACGAAGACAAATGCCGAAGGTGTGAGTTCCATGAGCCCGGCGGGGGAGATCGCGATCGCCCCGGGCGAGAGCGTCGCGCTCGAATCGGGGGGCCTGCACGCAATGCTGATGCGGCTACAAGAACCGATGACGGAAGGGGACACCTTTCCGCTGACCCTGCTTTTCGACGACGGAGGCGAGGTGACGGTCGAGGTGCCGATCCTCGGCATCGCCGCGCGGGGGCCAGAGGACTGATGCGGCGACGGGCGATCCTGGGGTATGGTGCGCCTGGTGTCGGGGCGGCCCTGATGCTCTTCGTCGGTTGGTGGCAGGTCGATGGCCCCGGTGGACCTGAGCCTATCGGGCAGCGGCCAGTGGCTCTGACCGCGATGGATTTCCGTCTGACGGATCATGAGGGCAACGCGGTCGGGCCGGAAACCCTGATCGGGCGACCGACGATGGCGTTCTTCGGCTTCACCTACTGTCCCGATGTCTGCCCGACCACGCTCTCGGACATTTCGGGATGGCTCGACGATCTGGGAGACGAGGCCGACGAGATGAACGTGGTTTTCATCACGGTCGATCCCGAGCGCGACACTGTCGAAACGATGGCCGAATATGTCGGCTACTTCCATCCGGCGATTCGCGGCTGGACGGGGCCGGAGGAGCAGATAGCGCGCGTCGCGGACGGCTTCCACGCCACCTACGAAAGGGTGCCGACGGAGAGCGGCGATTACACGATGAACCACAGCGCGAGCGTCTTCCTGTTCGCAGCCTCTGGGCGGTTCGTCACCATGATCGACTATCACGAACCCAGAGAATTCGCGGTGCCGAAAATTCGCCGCGCGCTGGAAGAAGAAACGGAGGGGGCGACATGAGGCTCAGAACTATGGCGGCTTGTGTCGCAATTGCGGGGATGGTTTCGGGAGCGGCTATCGCCCTCTCTGATTTCATGTCGAAAGAACCCGTGCCGCCGGAACTTGCCTCGGCAGGTAAATGGATGCCCCAAGGTCCTGAAGCTCCCCAAAACGTTGACATCCTCGTGACGCTGCCCGCGACGGCATGGGCAGAAGATGCACCCGGCCTCGGCCCCCTGCCCCTTCTGCAGGTCGCGTTTGCCGACAGGCCCGTGCAGGCGATCGAGCCGCCCCTGTCGACATGGTCGCGCAACATTGCACCTGGCGAGACGCTCGATTTCTTGCTGTCTGAAGCTGGTCTTGCGGCACCTGACAGAGCCGAAGTTGCCCTCGCGCTTGGCGCGGAATACGATCTGCGACGGCTGCGGCCGGGGCACTCGGTCACTGTTGCTTCGACCATGGACGGCAGCCCCCGCACCGTCTCACTCGCCGTCGAGGACGGGGTTCGGATCGAGGTGGTTTTCGGCGAGCAGTTGTCCACACAGGTCGAGGCTCCGGATCCGGAGATCGTAACCCTTGCCGGCGAAGCCGTGATCGACAGCTCGATCTTCGCGGCACTCGACGAAGCTGGCATACCCGCCCGTTTTTCCGTGGACCTTGCGCAGATGTTGGGTGGGACCGTGGATTTCCGCCGCGAGATGGCCGGCGGCGAAACACTAAGGCTTCTCTGGCGTGAGGCGCGGGTCGGCGAGGACAGGATCGGACAGCCCGAACTCGCCTTCGCCGCACTGGAGATCGGCGGTTCGCTCTACGAGATCGTATGGCCTGACGACGGCAGCGGTCAGGCGACGATCTACGTCGATGGCGAGGTGCTGCGCGTCTTCGCACAGCCGGTCGAGGGTGCGCGCCTCAGCTCGGTGTTCGGGCGCCGCACGCATCCGGTCTTTGGCAACGTCCGGATGCACACCGGCGTCGATTTTGCAGCGGCACGTGGGACACCGGTTCAAGCGACGGCACCGGGGCGGGTCAATTTCATCGGCTGGCGCGGCGGATATGGTCGCGTGGTCGAAATCTTGCACGGCTCCGACACCATGACGCGCTACGCGCATCTGAGCGCCGTGCCGGAAGACTTGGCACAAGGCCAACGCGTTGCGGCGGGAGACGTGATCGGCCGCGTCGGCGCGACTGGCACGGCGACAGGTCCGAACCTGCACTATGAGGTGCTCGTGGATGGGCGCCCGACTGACCCCCTCTCTGACGACCGGCTCGCCGAAGCGGCCGAGAGCGATGCGGATGATACCGCCGCGCTCTCGCGTCTGGCCGAGGCGCGGGCGCTTCTGAATGAAAACCTCGGCAGCGAGATTGCCAAAACGACAACCGAAAGGCTCTGACCCATGAAACGCATGACCCAAGCTCTTGCCATCACGCTCGCCCTGTTCCCAGCGGCCCAGGCCCTCGCAGAGGCAACGGCGATCGACGTCCGCAAGACCAACGGATGCGGCTGCTGCCTCTCGTGGATGAAACATCTCGAAGAGAACGGGTTTGTGCCGACCGGCCAGGACATGTTCGGCGGGCTTCTCGTGCGCTTCAAGCTAGACAACGGCGTGCCGCAGCGCATGGTCTCCTGCCACACCGCGCTCATTGACGGCTACGTGATCGAGGGCCATGTACCGGCCGCTGACATCCGCCGCCTTCTCGAGGAGCGCCCGGACGCCGTCGGCCTCGCTGTTCCGGGGATGCCCTATGGCTCGCCCGGCATGGGGCCAGAAGACGACCGCGAGGCCTATGATGTCTTCCTCATCCGCAAGGACGGGTCGACGGAAGTCTTTTCGAGCTACGCCGAAGGATAATCTGGCCCGCCCATGGAAAATCTGTCTCCGATAATGCTCGGCTTTCTCGGAAGTCTTGCCGCCGGATCGCTCACAGCAGTCGGAGCAGTTCCCGTGCTGTTCGGGCGCATCCCGTCTCGGGCCACACGCGATCTGTCGCTCGGCTTCGCTGCCGGTGTGATGCTCGCCGCTTCTTTCTTTTCGCTGATCATCCCGGCATTGGATGCGGCGGAGCCGATGTTCGAAAACGGCGCGATGCCTGCGGCCATCGTATGCGTTTCGATTCTTCTGGGCATGGGGGCTGTCGCCCTGATGAACGAAAAGCTGCCGCACGAGCACTTCAAGACGGGACGCGAAGGGCCCGAAGCGGCGTCTTTGCGGCGGGTCTGGTTGTTCATCATTGCGATCACGATCCACAACTTCCCCGAAGGCCTTGCCGTGGGGGTCGGCTTCGGATCCGGAGGTATGGAGGGCGGTCTGCCGCTCGCCATCGGCATCGGGCTTCAGAATGCGCCCGAAGGATTGGCCGTCGCTGTATCTCTGCTGGGCGAGGGATATCCGAAGCTGCGCGCCTGGGGCATCGCGGCGCTGACGGGCATGGTCGAGCCGATTGGCGGTTTGCTCGGGGCCGGCATCATCACACTGTCGGAACCGCTGCTTCCATGGGGTCTGGCCTTTGCCGCGGGCGCAATGCTCTACGTCATTAGCCACGAAATCATCCCCGAAACCCATCGCAGCGGCCATCAGAACAGGGCGACGCTCGGTCTCGCAGTCGGGCTCGTTCTGATGCTGTTCCTTGATGTCTGGTTGGGATGAGGCAATGTCACTAAACAAGGTATCTCCGATGATCGGCGTCTTCGCAGCACTTGCTGCGTTCGCGATCGATCAGATCACCAAAGCCATTGTCGTTGCGAATGCCGTCACTTTAAGCGCCGGAATTCCCGTGTTTCCGGGATTCAACCTCGTCTTTTATCGTAATGACGGCGTGACTTTCGGGATGTTGGGCGGCGCGCCGTGGTGGAGCCTCATCGCTTTCGCTCTTGCCATCTGTGTTTGGCTGGGGGTTATGCTGTTTCGCGCCGACAATGCGGTGGAAACGCTTGCCTACGGTGCGATCATTGGCGGAGCCCTGGGCAATGTCATCGATCGTGTGCGGTATCGGGCTGTAACAGACTTTCTCGATTTCTACATTGGCACAACACATTGGCCTGCCTTCAACTTGGCCGATGTATTTGTCGTCAGTGGCGTGGGGCTCTTGCTCGCCGCGCCATGGATCAGCGCGCGGCGTTCGATCAAGTCGTGAAGCCGGAAATTCTGAACCGCATCGCTCTGCGCCACCGTTTTCTTTCGCGGATGACGCTTGGTTTCGCCGCCGGGGCGATGACCGTTCTGACTTTCCCGCCTCTTTCGATTCTCCTGCTCGTTCCCGTTGCCTATTC
This sequence comes from Sulfitobacter alexandrii, assembly GCF_001886735.1. Taxonomy (NCBI): domain Bacteria; kingdom Pseudomonadati; phylum Pseudomonadota; class Alphaproteobacteria; order Rhodobacterales; family Roseobacteraceae; genus Sulfitobacter; species Sulfitobacter alexandrii. Next base: position 83,377 of record NZ_CP018078.1, on the reverse strand, counting down.
CGCGTTGTTTGTCGGGCTTCGCGATCTCTCCTTCGGGCGCGCTTTCCTCGTCGGCTGGGCGTTTGGTCTCGGCCAGTTCGGTTTCGGGATTTGGTGGATCGCGGAAAGTTTCTACGTCGAGGCCGAGCGGTTTGGGACGATGGCGATTCCGGCGGTCGCGGGATTGTCCGCAGGTCTCGCGATTTTCCCAGCCATTGCCGCTGCGCTTTTTGCCGAAATCGCGCGGCGCGGAGCCATGGGCAGTCTCTTGGCCTGCCTCCCGTTCGCGACCTCCTGGACCGTGGCCGAGTGGTTGCGTGGTCACGTTCTGACAGGGTTTCCCTGGAATCTGGCCGGTTACGCACTTGTAGACTACGCCGCCCTTCGCCAGACCGCCGCCTGGGTCGGAAGCTATGGGCTAAGCTTTCTCACCGTGTTCGTCGCGGTACTCCCTGGCGCGGCTGCTATGGCGTCCGGGCGGCAACGATTGACCGTTTCGCTCATGGCGCTGGCCGGAATCGCGACGATGTGGGCTGTCGGCACGCTGCGCCTCCAGTCGGATGCACAACAGCCACCCGGTGTCGACCTGCGCATCGTCCAGGGCAACATTCCTCAAGAGGAAAAATGGGCGCCCGAGAACCGCGAGGCGACATTCGCGCGCTATCTTGAGCTTTCAACCCGGCGCGGCGATTTCGACGTGCTTCTCTGGCCGGAAACCGCCTTTCCGGGTTTCCTCGATGAGGATACGGAGGCACGGGATCGCATTGCCGCTGCGCTCACAGAGGGCAGGGTGCTGCTCACCGGTGTGCCGGACCGTGTACCGAGCGAGGATGGCACCCGATATTTCAACACGGTCCAGGCTTTTGGCGCGACCGGCAGAATCCTGACCGGATACGCGAAACACCATCTCGTACCCTTCGGCGAATATGTGCCATTCCGTGGCTGGTTGCCCATCGAGCGGCTCACGGCGGGTCTGGGCGATTTTACGCCCGGACCGGGCCCGCGAACGCTTGCGCTTCCGGGTGTGCCGCTGGTCGCCGTGGCGATCTGCTATGAGATCATCTTCCCAAGCCATGTGGTCGACGACCTGTTCCGGCCGGACTGGATTTTCAATGCGACCAACGATGCTTGGTTCGGAACCAGCATTGGACCGGAGCAGCACCTCGCCTCCGCACGCATGCGCGCTGTCGAGGAAGGGCTTCCCATCGTCCGGGCCGCAAACACAGGGATCTCCGCGATCATCGACGCAAACGGTGACCTCGTCGCGCGGCTCGGCAACGGAGAAACCGGTGTCATAGATGCGGCTCTGCCCTCTGCTCATCCGTCAACGCTCTATGCGCGCTTCGGCGACTGGGCGCTGCTGGCTCTCATCTTCACTACTTGGGCCGTCGGACTGGCTGCAGGTCTGGTCGGCACACACCGGTGCAACAAGAGAACAAGAACGGAGAAAAAGTCATGCTGGTAATCGCGGGCATTGTCGCGGGTGCGATCTGGGGTGGATATCTGGCGCGACGCCGAAAAGGAAACCGGCTGGATATCCTCCAGTATGCGGCGAGTTCGGCGATCGCCTTCGGTCTTCTCACCTATTTCATATCGGTGGTCCTCTTGCGCATCTTTTTTTAAGAAGGGTTTCGAAACAGCACCGACATGAGACGGCTTTTCAACATATTGCTGTACGGGTTTCTGGCAATCTGCATCACGGTATCGGTTGGTTCCGGGTTGGTCTATTTTCTGCTGAGCGCATCCGTTCCCGACTACGACGAGGACTTCACGGTCGCAGGCTTAGGCGGACCGGTCGACATTCTGCGAGATTCTTCGGCAGTCCCGCACATCTCCGCGACTTCCGCTGCAGATGTCTACTTCGCGATCGGCTTCGTTCACGCCCAAGACAGGCTCGGTCAACTGTTAAGGGCAAGGCGAAAAGCGGAAGCTTCGTGGCCATCCGATGAGACATTGTCCGTTGCGCCAGCGGTCTCAGACGCGCTCGCGTCCTATGCCGCGGGCGTCAATGCGTGGCTCGAGCTTGTGTCGGAAGGCGGGCGTGGCAGAGGCTCTCCGGAGCTGCTGATCGCAGACGAACGGTCGATCGCGGCCTGGACACCCGGCGATAGCCTGAGGATTGCCCGGTCTTTCCTGAATGGCCTGCGACCGGGAAGCGCACGGGAAGGAATGCCGAGTATATCAGGTGCCATTATACCGACGGATCGCCCGAGAGTGCCCGAACTACTTGCGACTGATCCGCAGCAGCGCCTCAATGCGTGGGCGATGGACGGTGACCGAACCGCTACCGGGACGCCAATTCTCGCCGCCGAAATCAGCGGTTCCCTGTCGCTTCCCTCGGAATGGTATCTCGCCGATCTTCAATTTTCGACGGGGCCGGCCATAGGGGCCACAATGCCGGGCGTACCTTTCGTTATTGTTGGTCGCAACGCGCGCGTCGCCTGGGCCTTCCGGTCACTTCCCGTGCCAGACGAGGAGGCGCCAGGGGGGCCATCACCCATGCAGACGGCAGGTTTCCTGACGATGCTGGAGCTGTTTGCGCGTTCAGCCGACGCGAACGATGCCACTAGAGTTGCCGCAGACATGTTGCCGAAGGGCATGGAGGCATTGGTAATTGATCGAGAGACCGTTGACCGTTGGCCAAAAGAGGAAGCCGTACGGGCGTCATCATTTCGCGACATTCGACTGGCGGAGCTTGAAACGCGGCAATCGATCTTCTCGACAGAAGGCGTCATGGGTGTTCAAAGGGACACCGTAAGTTCCGTGGCGCGAACCCTCCTGCCCCTAATGGCGAAAGAGCTTTGGTTCGTGCAGTCCAGAGACAGCATCGAAGGCACCGATACGGACGACCTTCGTCGTGAGCTACTGGACAGGCTTGCGTCGTGGAATGGCGAAATGGATCGATATGCGCCAGAACCTCTGCTGTTTTGGACCTGGGTCTGGGCTTTGCAGCAGCGCATTTTGAAAGACGAGTTTCCGACAGCGAAGCAACTCTGGACCCGTCCGAACCCGGACTTTCTTTATGCGGTACTCAGCGATCGTCGCGGCAGCGCGATCTGGTGCGACATCCGTCCATCGTCACCTCGAGAGACATGTGAGGAGCAGGTTCGAGTGGCCTTGGATGATGCCCTTGGCTGGCTGGTCGATCGATCTGGGCGCGATCTTTCGACCTGGACCTGGGGGGAGGAGCATACATTGGACATGCAGTGGTCGCCGATCAGTTCACGTGGGTTGCTGACCGACCTGCTGTCCCTTCAAGCGCCGATCTCAGGCGATCCCTTTACGCAATTCTTGACGTCATTTGGTGTTGAAGAAGACCGTCCATTCCTTGTGAGTGCCGGAAGCAATTTTCAGGCGGTCATGTCGATATCGGGAGCAGCGGGATCATACTACATCTCGCCCGCCGGACAGTCGGGACATCCGCTATCTCGATTCTACGACAATCTCTTTCCCTCGTGGATACAAGGCGAATACCTCGCCATGTCGACCGATCTGTCACTGGCCCGTGGCGGCGCTTCCGGGATATCGCGGCTCACACCGGCTACCTCCGACAACCCTCGGATGAGCGAGGGCCAGAGCGAATGATCACGAACTTCTTCTTCCTTTACGACCCTTTCGGCTATGTGCTGTCACCGGTGTCGCTCATTGTTGTCGGTCTTACAGCATGGCTGTTTTTGCGTGGGCTCAAAATACACGCTCGCTGTCTCGGAAGGGTTTCTGGCTGGCGTCGAGCCGTCTTCTTTGTCGGCCTCGCGGCCGTCCTCGTCGCGACGAATGGGCCGCTCCCGCCATTGGGGCACAGTCTGTTTTCGGTACACCAGGCCGAGCATCTTCTTCTGCGACTGGCAGGACCCATTCTCATTGCGGTTTCTCAGCCCTGGCTTGTCCTTCAAGCCGGATTGAAAAGGGAATGGCGCCGACGCCTTGCCGCGATTGGGCGTGCGCGCATCCCGCGATTCTTGGCGCTTCCTGCATCTGCCACCTCCTTGTTGATTGGTGCGCTTTTCGTCTGGCAGATCCCGATGATCTACGCCCTTGCACAACGTATTGCGGCGATGGAAGCGCTAGCACATCTGTCTATGGTGCTGGCTGGGCTTTGGTACTTTGCTATGCTGTTCGATCTGCGTGATCCGCCTGAAGGAGCGCGGCGCGGTGCTCGGCTGATGTCAGGGTTCGTGGTGATCGTTTCCAACATCTTTCTGGGCTCCCTGACAACGCTCAAGGAGGTGCCCCTCTATGGATCAGAAATCATCGCAGCGAGCGGTGGTCGACTTCGCGCCCTGGCTGACGAGACAATCGGTGGCTACGTAATCTGGGTCCCGTCGTCGATGGTTCTCATCGCGGCAATCATTCTGGTGCTGAACGGCTGGAACGCGGCGGAGGAACGGCGCTGGACGTCCCGCTACGACCTGATGCGCCAATCGAATGCGGCGGTGCTCGAGTTTCCGGAAACCGCGGAGGAACTGCGTCTGAAAGTAGAAAAGCCGAACCGGGACATGGGCCGTACGCTCGCCCTTGGCGCATTCTCCATGTTCATGGTTGTCATGATTACCGTCGTGACCATCGTCTATGCCCTCGGATAGATTGAATTCGACATGAGACCAGACGTATTCTTCTCCGCTAGGGCCCGCCTGTTTCGCCACTGCCACGGCTGGACACATATTGTAGTGTCCTTACGCGTACCGGGTGCTTGCGCTGGCCCACGGCGGCAAGTGTCACTTTGGCCGTGATCGCCATCGAAGCGATCAACGTGGCCCTGTGCCGACGATTTGCCTGATCTGACGGAAGATCATCTCCTCCCATCAGGCGTAGATGTCGATCGGTGTTCCGTCTTTCACCATTGCATAGATGTCCTCGATCTGCCGATCTGTGACCGCGATGCAGCCAGCTGTCCAGTCGCGGACGTCCGTTGGGTCGATGCCTGGGCGTGGACCACCATGGATAAAGATGTCGCCGCCAGGGGAAAGGCCCTGCGCTTCAGCAAAGGCGATGTCGGCCTCATTCGGATAGGAGATGCCAACCGAAAGATGATACGTACTGTCGGGGTTGCGCTTATCGACTACGTAAGCGCCCTCAGGGGTCCGGCCGTCTCCCTCGAATTGCTTGTGACCCTCAGGAGCGAAACCCAGCCCGACCGGATAGGTTTGCAATACGCGATCGGCTCCGTCCAGAACAAGCAAACGCTGCCCCTTGTAAAGCCGAACACGGGTCACTTCGGGTCCGCCATAGCTGCGGAACTTGCTGGCACAGCCAGACAAAAACGCTGCCAACCCGCCCAACAGGACGGCGCGGCGGGGAAATCGGATGGTTTTCACTGCTCGACGCCTCTTTCGTGAGGTCTGATATGGACATTACGTTACCTTGCAAATGCTGCGTGATCAATGTCCGTGGGCAAGCGCGGCCTTTGCCATCTCTGGACCAACCTGCTCACCGCTGAATGCCTTGCGGGCCTACCGCAGCGCCTTGAGGGCGACCGGCAGGGAGACCACGGCAAGCCTTAATCGAACAACTCGTGAAGCCAGGATTTGCGGCGATAGCCGTGCTTGCGGTCGCCGCCGCCGTGCTTTCCGCGCCGGTAGCCGCGATCATCGTCGTAGCCGCGCGGCTCAGGCACCCGCTGAGGCGCCACATCGGGTGCCGAACGCTCGATGATCTTGTCCAGTTCACCCCGGTCGAGCCAGACACCCCGGCAATCGGGACAGAAGTCGATCTCGATCCCCTGGCGGTCGGTCATGCTCAAGGGCACCTCGCAAACCGGACACATCATCCTGCCCTTCACGCTCATGTCTCGTCTCGGCTCCTTTCCGGGTTCTCCCAGTTCAATGACCATGTGCCAGCGCCCCTTTGGCCAAGCCTTCGCCAACCTGTTCACCGCCAGACGGCGGCGCCTTGGCCTCTTGGCTGTTCAGCAGGCGCAGGGCGTTGGCCACCACCAGCAATGACACTCCTACATCGGCTGCAATAGCGCCCCACATCGATGCCACTCCGAAAGCGGTAGCGACAACGAAAACGCCCTTGGTCGCCAAGGAAATACCGATGTTCTGATGGATAATCGACATTGTCCGGCGCGAATGACCGATCAGCCAAGGCACCTTCCCGAGGTCGTCTGTCATCAGGGCAATATCCGCCGTCTCGATTGCCGCGTCCGAACCAACGGCACCCATTGCGATGGCGTAATGCGCGCGCGCCATGGCCGGGGCGTCGTTGACCCCGTCGCCGATCATGGCCACCATGTCATGCGTTTCGACCAGTTCTTCGATAGCTGTCACCTTGTCTTCGGGCAGAAGCTCGGCACGGACCTCGTCGATGCCGACCTCGGCTGCAACAGCGCGCGCTGTCCGCTCGTTGTCGCCCGTCAGCATGACGATGGTCTTCACGCCCTGCGCGTGGAGCTGTGCCACAATGCCCTTGGCATCGGGGCGGATACGGTCGCGCAATTCCAGGATGCCGGTGACGCCGGTGTCGTCGCCCACGGCAACAAGGGTGCTGCCAGCCCCTTCGATGCGGTCGCGCAAATCCTTCGGAATGGCGTCGCCGAAACCCTTCTCCTCGGCAAACCGGTCCGACCCCAGCCAGATCGACCGGCCGTCTGTGCGTCCTTCAAGTCCCCTGCCCGGAACGGTTCGGGTATCTTCCGCGGCGAATACCTTGATGCCGTCGGCTTCTGCCCGCGCAAGAATGGCGCGCGCCAAGGGATGTGAGGAACGTGCCTCCAGCCCAGCGGCGAGGGTCATCAGATCTTGCGCCGATGCTTTGCCCAGCGGATGCACCGCCGCCACCTCGGGCTCGCCCATGGTGATCGTGCCGGTCTTGTCCATGGCCAGTGCAGTGGTCTTGCCCGGTGCCTCAACATATGCACCTCCCTTGATCAGCACTCCGGCCCGCGCTGAGGCGGTGAGTGCGGCGACGATGGAGACCGGTGTCGAGATGACCAGAGCACACGGGCAGGCGATCACCAGCAGCACGAGTGCATTGTAGAACCAATAATCCCAGGCCCCACCGAAAATGAGCGGCGGCAGCAGGGCAATTGCAATGGCGAGAGCCATGACGATAGGCGTATAGATGCGGGCGAATTTCGCCACCCACTGCTCCACCGGCGCGCGGCGGGCATGGGCGTCGCCGACCATGCGGATAATCTTGGCCAACACGGTGTCCGAGGCGGCCTTCGTGGCGCGCACCGTCAGTGTGCCTTCGCCGTTGATCGTACCGGCATAGACTTCGTCGCCCCGTTCCTTTGGGACCAGCGCACTCTCTCCGGTGATTGGCGCCTGATCGACGGCCCCTGCCCCATCGACAACCTCACCATCCAATGGGATGCGGTCTCCGCCGCGCACGACGAAACGTGCGTTGATAGCAACCGCGGAAGCCGGTACGTCCGCTTCCGAACCGTCATCATAAAGAATTCTTGCCGTCGGCGGCGCCAGGTCCAGCAGAGCTGAAACCGCATTCCTCGCACGCCCGACGCTCCAGCTTTCGAGGAAAAGCGAGAGCGAGAAGAAGAACGCAACCGTCGCCGCCTCGAAAAATTCGCCGAGGCCAATTGCACCCGCGACTGCGACGACCATGAGCAGGTTCATGTCGGGCGACAGCCGCCGTGCGGACGACCATGCCTTGGGCGCCACGAGCCAAACACCGAACAGGATCGCAACCGCGAATAACCCTGCCTCGACCAGTGGCATCGGCGCTTCGCCGTGCCCTGCGAAGAGGCCAAGTGCCCCCCCCATGCCGGTCTCGATGATGTGCCACAGAAATCCCGCGGCCCAGAAGCCACCACTGAGCGCCGTAAACAGCCGCTGGCGTGCAAGATGGGCCGCCTGGTCGACCGACGCGTTTTCGGCATCCCAGGGCTTGGCGGTCATGCCGGTGCTTGCGACCAGTTCTGCAATTTCGCCGTCCGATACACTCTTGGCGCTGTCGAGGATAGTCATCCGTCCATTGATCACGTCGAACGCAAGATGTTCGGCCCCGCCGATCTTCGGGCCGACCACCTTGTTCAGGATTGCTACCTCCTCGGCGCAATCGAGGCCGGACACCTGAAAACTGCGCCCGCCCGCTGGCGCGGGGGTCGCCGGAACGATGTCGCCGCACGTTCCGGCGCTCCCGCAGCAGCTGCCGCCGCTTGTCTGGGCATCTTCGGCGTGATCGTGGTCGTGACGATGGGTGTCGGACGGCATGAATGGACCTCTGGATTCGGGTGCTTTACCATGACATAGCCCCTACAGTGGCTAGAGCTTCAAGAGCAAAATACGGTGGTATTTCAGATTGTTTTATTGCTAGAGGATGCGGTGACTGGCTCTATCACGCCTTGAGGCATGAACAGCCGCTGCAAAGAAAAACAGTCACGAAAGGAAACTTAATGCGGGTTTTGATTCTGAAGCAAAAAATGATGGTTGCAGTGGCGCTGTCGCTCACGGCCGGGTGCGCAGTCCAGCCGACTGGACCGGGCGACGCGGCAAAACAGGGGGGCAACGTTCCCGAAGCCGTGATTGCAATGGCTGCCCCGGATCAGGATGTTGCAACTGCGCGCTTGGTACCGGAAGACGGGTGCTACTGGTACAAACACAGCGGCCCCGTAGAAACAACCTTGCTGCCGCTGCGCACGGCGAACGGCAATCGTATCTGCACCCCTCGCGAAACTTAATTGCGTTTGCCGTCCGCTGCTTGGCTTAGCTGCGGGCAGTCACGCTGTCCTCCGCCGAGTAAAGATAGGCCGTAGAGCCGGTCTCGACGTTCGGGTAAAGATCATTGATATGAGCCATGACCATCCGTACGCAGCCCGAACTTGCGCGGCCACCGATACTCCGTGGGCTCGGAGTGCCATGGATGCGCAAAAGGGTATCGCGATCCCCGACGTAGAGATACAGCGCCCTCGATCCAAGCGCGTTTTCCGGTCCCGGTTCCATGCCATCGGCAATGTCAGCATAAAGTTCGGGGTCGCGATTGATCATGCTCTGTGTCGGTTGCCAGTGCGGCCACCTGACCTTGCGCTTGATGGTATAGACACCCGGCTCGTAGAGGTTCCCCCGCGCGATGGCCACGCCGTAGCGCATCGCGGTTCCACCCTCTTCAATGTGGTAAAGATATCGTGCGACCGCGTCGACATGGATATCTCCCGGCACGAGACCGGCCTTCGCGACCACACGTTGCGGTAGGAACCGCGGGTGCAATCCCCATGGGTTGGAAGTCTCGGCAACATAACCCTGAGGCGTCACCTGTGCGTCCCATTCAGCCTTCTGAGCCTCGGTGGGCCAAGTGTCGGCAAAAGCCATACCGGGACCGGTCACCGAAAAAAGCGCCGTTGTTGTCTGAATGAAGTGTCGTCTTGTCAGCATTTTGTACCCTTTCGGTTCCCGCCGGCGATTGATGGCAAGAACGGTATGTGTTCTCATTGAATAGATAGGACTTCTAGTGGCTAGAGGTTCAAGGGCAAATTTTCGTGAGCAAACATGCGATCCTGGCAGTTTCCAGTTTGCTTGGGAGGAGAAAACTGCTCGCACGATACCTGGTCCGAAGTTGCGCAGCGACACTTCATGAAATCGCAGATTGTCTGGAAATTTAGGCACAGCGGCTTCGATATCGCGACCATGAGATCGGGAGCGTCACGGCACACGGAACTTACGCCACTCGCAAATGCTACGATGCCATCTCTGGCTCCGGCTCTCATTCCGTTATTTCGCCCCGTTAGAACGCAAAGCTTGGATGGAGATCATAGCTGTAGCGGCGGCTCGTAATTAGGCCATACGGGCATCGCAGTATCTGGGCTGCGCGCTCTGGCGACAATGGAGCGGATATCCCCGCCGAAGCCGAGACGAGACGAGACGAGACGAGACGAGACGAGACGAAGATGCAATGTGTGAAACTGCTTGGCCAGCCGCTCATCGCGTCGGACTTTGGCCGCCATGGTGCGAAGCTTCAGTTCCGCTTAGCAGTCGTCAACAGCTACACCGCCCTTGGCATCCCCGTCACAGAAGCTTTGGAATAAGTCCGTCCGGAGAATGGTTAACACCGCCTATCAGCCTATTTGTAGAACATTGCCTCGAGGACCCCTCGATTGGTAGGTTAAAGTCTAAGGTCAACCCGCTTACTTCAACGGCAACCACCCGACTATGACCGCTGGGAAAACGCCGCGAACAGCGCAAGCGTCCGTTCGCTGACATGGTGTTCGATGCCTTCGGCATCGCGTTCAGCCGTCTCGGGGTCGAGCCCGAGGCTCAGGAGAAACCGCAAGACGATCTCGTGGCGATGTCTGCATTCCTTGGCGAGCGCCCGGCCTTCCTCGGTCAGGAAGACCGAGCGGTATTTCGCGCGAGTGATCAGGCCGTCCCGCGCCAGACGGCCAAGCGTCTTGGCGACTGTTGGCGCGGTCACGCCCATGCGTGTCGCAATATCGACCGGCCGGGCCTCGCCGTTCTCGTGGATGAGTTCGGCGATCAGTTCGACATAATCTTCCGCCACTTCACTGCGCCGCGCTTCGCGCACACCGATGAAGGCCTCGGCGCGGGATTCGACCGCACGTGCCTCTGCCTCGGTTGAATCAAGGTTCTCATCATCCGTCATGTCGTCACCCTCGCACGATCGGGATTGACTCGTAAAGCCTAAGCGATGATTATTAGCCGAAGCTAACTTTTTGCGCCGGGACTTGGCCTGCGTGTCATCTGAGGGGACATCGTCCATGCCTGTCGATACCAGCAAACGAGGGCGCGATGTGTCGTCCGCCGTGGAGACATCTCGGCCCACAGCGCCACCTGCGATGGTCACGGAGCCAGTATCGGCGTCGCGACGCGCGTTGTTGGTCGGCGGTCTGGTGGCTGCCGGCGGAGCGGCCGTGGCCGCGAGCCGCGCGCAATCCCAGGCAACGCCCGACCCGATGGCGGGGCATGCTATGCCCGGCGGGGCGGTCGATCCGTATTCGGCCCATGACAGTGGCATGGCGCATGGCAACATGACGATGGTCGGCCAGGTCGACCACGCCCGGAACGGGTTCGACCCGACGGCCATGCTGACCGACTGGGAGACCGGTCGCACCGAAGTCCTGCCGGATGGGCGCACGTTGCGAACGTTCGAGGTGGACGCCATCGACGTGGAGATCGAGATCGCTCCCGGCGTTTTCTTTCCCGCCTGGACGTTCAACGGCCGCGTGCCAGGCCCCGCCCTGCGAGCGAAGGAGGGCGAACGACTGAGGATCGTCTTTCGCAACCTCGGGTCACACCCGCATTCCATGCATTTTCACGGCATTCACTCGGCGCGGATGGACGGCGTTCAAGGCGCCGGGCTGATCGATCCGGGCGAGGAGTTCGTTTACGAATTCGATGCCAAGCCCTTCGGCTGCCACCTCTACCATTGCCATGCCCTGCCACTGAAACGGCACATGCACAAGGGCATGTACGGCCTTTTCGTGGTCGATCCGGATCCGGCGCGCCACCCCGAATTTGCGGCCGTTGCGGCGTCGCGTGTGCTGGGCAGCCCGGAAAACGCCGAATGGCAGGAACTGGCGATGGTGATGAACGGCTTTGACACCAATTTCGATGGTGAGAACGAGGTCTATGCCGTAAACACGGTCGGCCAAGCTTACATGAACGCGCCGATCCGGATCGACAAGTCGCGCCCGGTACGTATCTACCTCATGAATGCGACCGAGTTCGATCCGATCAACTCGTTCCACCTGCATGGGAATTTCTTCGACTATTACGACACCGGCACCCAGCTCACGCCGACCCTGCGCACGGTCGATGTGATCATGCAGTGTCAGGCGCAGCGCGGCATCCTCGAGTTCAGCTTCGCCGATCACGAGGACGGGATGTATATGTTCCATGCGCACCAGGCCGAGTTCACCGAACTTGGCTGGATGGGCTTTTTCGACGTGCGGGAGGCCGGAGCATGACCGATCATATCCAACGCAGCCGCCCGCCAATGACCCGTCTGCTTCTCGCCCTCGTGCCGCTGGCCGTCATGCTGGGCGCCTTTGTCTGGATCGCCTCGCTCGATCCCTTGCGCGGCTTCAACAACGGCGCCCCCCCGGTCGAAGCGCTGACCGTCGAACGGACGATCCTCGATGGGTCGGGGATATCGCTCAGGGCGCGCGCCGGCGGATCGGAGCCGATGGTGGTCGCGCAGGTCGCAGTCGACGATGCCTACTGGACCTTCACGCAGGAACCGGCGGGGCCGATTGCCCGAGGCGACGCGGTCTGGCTGCGTATTCCCTATCCGTGGGTTATTGGCGAGGCCCACCATGTCAACCTGCTGACCAACACGGGCGCGACCTTCGGGCATGAGATAGTGGTGGCGGTTCCGACTCCAAAGGCGTCCGCGTCGCAGTTGCGTCTTCAGGCAGTGATCGGGGCGATCGTCGGCCTTTTGCCGGTGGCGCTTGGCCTGATGTTCTACCCGGCGATGAAGGGCGTCGGGCGAAGCGGGATGAACTTTCTGCTTGCGCTGACGGTCGGGTTGCTGGCCTTCTTGCTGATCGACACGATCTCCGAGGCGCTGGAGTTGTCCAACCGGGCAGCCGCGATATTCCAGGGTTCCGCCATGGTCTGGTTGGCAGCGCTGGCAAGTTTTCTGTTGCTGATGGCGATCGGGCGCTGGCGCGGCAATCCGGAAGGTATTGCGCTGGCGTTCTACATCGCGCTTGGCATCGGGCTGCACAACTTCGGCGAAGGGCTGGCAATCGGCGGCGCATTCGCTGCCGGGTCGGCCGGGCTTGGCACTTTCCTCGTCCTAGGCTTTGCCTTGCACAATGTCACCGAGGGCATCGGCATCGCCGCCCCGATGCTTCGTGCCCGGCCAACGCTTTGGACGTTTGCCGCCCTTACCCTGCTCGCCGGTGGCCCGGCCATCCTCGGAATGTGGGCGGGCAGCCTTGCCTATGCGCCGCAATGGTCGGCACTGGCACTCGCCGTCGGAGCGGGTGCGATCCTGCAAGTCATGGTCGAGGTCAGCGCCTATCTTGTACGTCAAAACGCCGACAGGCAGGCGGCGCTGATGGCACCAGCCGTACTGGTCGGGTTTCTGGGCGGCATCGCCTTCATGTACGCGACGGCGGCATTGATCAAGATCTGAGCGGTGATCGGCTGTTTCGGCCTTATGGGGCGGTCGCCCAGCTCTATAAACTGACCCCGTCTGTCCACGGGGAGATCGCAATTTCCGTGCCCCAGTTTGTGCGCCCAAGAGACTTATTCTTTCGTGATTTCGAAATGAAGAATTTGAGGCTAGAGGGACTAGAGGATCCACCTAGATATCACAGATAGGTGAAAACACTGCAAATCCATCTGACCACTATTGCTGAGCCGCCGTCGAAATCGACTGTCTGATATTTTTGTTCTGTCACGATTCTGGGCCTCCGTTGAACTATCAACAGATGCTACACACCAAAACGAGTGCTTCTTTAGAGGTGTTTCATGGCATCGCCCGCCACATGCGGAAACATTCCTTTCCGGTCACCTCGCAGATTAGACCTTGTGCTTCCATCCAAGCAAGGTTGCGCTGGACGGCGCCCCGGCTGGCACCGGTCAGGGTCTCGGCCATTGGAGCGGAGACGACGGGCCATTCGGTCAGCACCGCGCGCAATGCTGGTGGTGTCTTGCCAGAAAGCGGGGCCATCATGGTTTCCGCCCGCGCTGACCATGCCTGGATATCGTCGAGGTGCCGCATCGCGGTCAGGCATGCTATTTCCATATCGGCGTTGCGACGTCAATCGCCAGCGTGACCCAAGGCCGCCCAATTGGTGCCAGTTCTTTTGAGATATACCTGAACAAGCGGACGCAAAACGGCCGCCCCGCGCGCTTCCTCATCACCATCGGCAACAGAGTCGTCGCCATCATTCTCCATCGATATCTGCCGCACAAGTCTGTGAACTCTGTCTCAGGATTAAGGGCAAGAATATCGGAGCAAAAAGCAAAATCTCATATTCAGGGGCAAAGGACAGCCGTTGATCTTGTTGGATTTCTCATCTCACAGTTAGGGCTACGCGACACCAGATTTACGTGCGTCTCAGAGGCACCCAATACCGCGCTCAAAGCCTTTTCCACACGGCCAACACAAGATGAACAACTCATCTTTTAAGTGCCGTACGTGAATGATTTTTCGTTTTCGATATTGAGACCTCTTGCTCCGGACAACTTCAGAGATAGAGGGTCCAGCAGGCGGAAGGTCAAGGACTTTAAGGTCCGATTTCACAATCGTCGTCCGTTTCACTCGGGGACGAGGGCTGCAATCTTTTCAAGAAAGGTGCCGCGCTCGATCACACCGGGGATTATTTCATCACCCAATACGAACGTCGGCGTTCCAGTTATACCCAAAGCTTCTGCCAGACGCAGAGAGCCAGCAATGTGATCGTTCACTAGGTCTGATTGCATGTCTGTTTTCAAAACTTCGAGATCGAGCCCCACATCGCCTGCAACTTTCATAACGCTTGCTTCAACGGCTTGCCCGTTCAATGCCATCATTGCCTCGTGAAACTGCTGATATTTACCTTGGTTTCTCGCGGCAAGTGACGCGCGCGCCGCAATTTCGGAACCGGGCCCTAGGATCGGAAATTCACGATAAATAATGCGGACATCCTTGCTTGTCTCCAGCACGGCTTTGACTTCAGGTGCTGCGCGGCGGCAATATCCACAGTTATAGTCAAAAAATTCGACTAGCGTGACGCTACCATCCAGATTTCCGAAGATGGGAGCGTTCTGTTCGAAGTCGTCGCGCAATTCAGTTAAAGCTGTAGACTGCGCTTCAGCAAGTGCTGCATTTTCACGTTCTTGTAGGATTGAGAGCGCTTCGATCAAAATTTCGGGTTTTTCCAAGATCGCTTCAAGCGCCAGACGCTTAATATCTGCCTCATTGATTTCTTGTGCGGCCACAGTAGTGAAAGAAAATACAGTGAAGACTGTTGCAAGAACAATTTTTGAAAGGTCGCGTCGCGCTGATAACATCTTAAATACTTCCTAGAAAGTTGCGGGGTACAGGATCACACGCGTGTCCAGCGGAACCATATCATGCAACTGGACAATCTGATCGTTCACCAATCTGGCGCATCCGTTTGAAACGGCACTGCCAATAGTGCTTGGGTCATTTGTGCCATGCACACGTAAAAAGGTATCCCCGCGTCCCGGTTGAAAAGGGTAGAGGGCCCGTGAAGTGGTCCCATCTTTTCGGACAGGTTTGCAGCGTTTCTAAGGTGTATCGGGTTTAGGTTTCATGCTGCGTGTCGCTCTTCCAAGCCTGCCCAATATGCGTCGTCCGGCGTCTGCCGATCAAGCGCGGAATGGGGTCGGCTGGTGTTATAGAATGCCATCCAGCCCTTGATGACACGACGGGCCCGGAAGCCTTCATTGATTTCTTCGAGATAGATGGCCTCCTGCTTCAGGGATCGCCAGAGGCGTTCGATGAAGATGTTGTCGAGGTAACGCCCGCGCCCGTCCATCGAGATGCGCACGCCCGCCTCGGTCAGCGTCGTGATCCAGGCCGATCCGGTGAACTGCGATCCCTGATCTGTGTTCATGATCTCAGGCGGGCCGTACCTGGCGATGGCCTCGCTCAGTGCTTCGACGCAGAAGTCGGCGTGCATCGTGTTCGACAACCGCCAGCTCAGCACCTTGCGCGTCGCCCAGTCCATGATTGCCACCAGATAGAGGAAGCCATTTCTGACTGGCACAAAGGTGATATCGGCGCACCAGACCTGGTTCGGTCGGTCAATCACCATCTTCCTCAGCAGATACGGGAAGACCGGGTGCTGAGGATGCGGCTGGCTGGTTCGTGGGCGCTTGTAGACCGCTTCAAGACCCATCTTCGCCATCAATCGCCTGACGCGATGGCGGCCAACAACAATGCCTTCCCGGCGCAGATAGGCCGCGATCTGGCGCGACCCGAAGAATGGGTATTTGGTGAACACCCGGTCGATCTCTTTCATCATCGACAGCGTGTCGGCGTCGATCCCGGCGGGCGTGTAGTAGAACGCCGACCGGCTCAGGCTCACCAGCTTGCACTGCTGGCTGATGCTCAGCTTGGGGTGATCCCGGTTGATCATCGCGCGTTTCTTTCCAGGGCTCATCGCTTCAGCCCTTCCGACAAAAAATCGTTCTCGACCGCCAGCCTCCCGATCTTGGCGTGAAGTTCCTTTACTTCCGCCTCGGTCGGGCCGCTCTGCTTGCCACCCGAGAACACATCGGCCATGCCCTCGATGGCCTGCCGCTTCCATGTGCTGACCTGATTTGGGTGCAACTGATGCTTCGCCGCGATCTCCTGCACGGTCTTGTCGCCACGCAGCGCTTCCAACGCCACCTTGGCCTTAAACTGATCTGTAAAGTTCCGGCGCTTTGCCATGTTCGTATCCCTTCAAAGGTTCGGGAAACACCTTAGCTGACTGTCCGGTTTCCTGGGACCACTTCACCGCGCACCTAGAGGGTTGCTCAGACCGCCAGGCATTCCATTCCGAAACGGTCCATACTTTTTCGGTTCACGACGCAACATGCCCGGGGTCGGTGTCCAGCTGGGCCACTCCTTCTTTGCCCCCACATAGAATTCGCCTGCCTCGTAAAGGCCCGGGCGACCGATCCCGACAGCGTAGCGAATTGCAGTGTTATCGGGTTGGGTCCAGAACAGGGCAAACTGGCTTGGAACAACATGCATTTCGTATGGAGCGGAGCCCTCTGGAATGCTCACTACTTGAGGTAAATACTCCGGCGGTAAATCATACTTTGGCAGCACTACATGGGCTGAAACTGGCTGACTGGCCAAAGTGCCAACAGCCCCGGCGGCAAGGAGGAATTTTCTTCGATTCATGAAGCTGTGGCTTTCGAACGGTGAACGTTGAATGAACGCCGGTACACGAGAAAAGACTTTAACAAGTCATGCTAGGTGCGCGATCAGAACAATTTCACTTGTGTTCCTACCTCAGCCAAAGCGAACAGTTCTTTGATATGTTCGTTGTAAAGGCCGATGCATCCGTTCGACGATTGGCGGCCAATTTTCCGCGTATCGCCCGTTCCGTGGACGCGGTAATATTGCCATGAAAGGTAGAGGGCGTGTGTACCCAAGGGGTTGTCTGGACCGGGTGGAAAATAGTCTGGCCAATCCGGATTGCGGATCTTCATCGAAGGCGTGGGGCGCCAGCTTGGTCCTTCCACTTTCTTGATAACGCTAGTGTATCCGCGTTTTGTCAGTTCTTCGGATTCCGGAACGCTCGACGGATACAGCTTATAAACACTTTCATCCTCTGACCAATATTGCACCGCTCGGGAATCAATGTCGCACAGGATTGCACCGTGGTTTAGATTATCGAAGTGATCCCGCCAGTTTGAGGTGCTGAAGGATGAAATATTGCGGCGCACTGATGGCGTAGCAAGTAGTGCTGTGGTTTGCGCTGTTGCAACGCCTGCTCCTAGGAACACCCCACTTGCGGCCGCACCGAGCAGCGCTCCGCGACGTGAGATAGATGAGTCTTTAATTAGCTTCATGATCAATCCTTCGGTCGTGCCTCTTTCGCCTGGTTACAACCTTCACCCACTGGAGCTTCAAGCGATCAATTGTCACAAAAACGTGAGACGAATGGCTAACGAACGCTTTGGGCTGGAAAAGCCTTGTCGCATTCGAACGGAAAGTGGCTTAAACGATCATCTGGGGCGGCACTAAAGCGTGCCAGGTCAAGCCGGTGTCAGCCTCGACAAATGACCTATATTAGGTCAGCTTTCCACATGCGATACCTCCCGTGCCCCGTCACCTCGCGGATCAAACCGCTTGCCTCCATCCATGCGAGATTGCGCTGAACGGCGGCGCGGCTGGCTCCGGTCATGGCCTCAGCCATCGGGGCGGAGACCAAGGGCCATTCCGTGAAAACCTTTCGCAAGGCAACCGGCGTGCGGCCAGATAATTGCGCCATGACGTTTTCTGCCCGCCCGATCCACACTTCAATATCATCAAGTGTTCGCATCGCCGTTAGAATTGCGCTGTTCATCCCATCCAACCAGCGGGCCAAACGCTCGGGTGGCAAGCCCGAAACGCGCAGCCCCCCGGCCCCGGCCATAGCGAGCGGCGCGAAGATGGCACCGCTTCCATCGCTGGTCGCGATCCTGGACGCGGTGACGGCAGCTTCGATCTGGTCGCCGTGGCGTCCGAGGCCCGCCAAGCTCCACAGGTGATACCCCATGCACGCCCGCGTGATCGGGTGGAGACCCTTTGCGGCTGCCATGACGTCCAGCCACCCACCCGCGCGATCCTCGAAACGCTCAGCGCTGTCTTCAATGTTCTCGGGATCGCGGCGATCCAGGAAGGCGGCCAAGTCAGCTTTCGGTCCAGGACCGCCTGTTAGGCGCCGAACAGCCCATCCAACTCTTGCCAGTGCATTTGGGTCATCCTGTGCACCTGACAGCCGCATCGATATCCAGAGCGCCAGACGATCAGAACTCACCCGATCCCCTGCGAACCAGCTGAGATCCGCTGCCTCGATAAGAGCGAGGCGATGCCGCCAGCCTTCCGGGCCACGCAGCAGCCGGTCATCCAGAGCTCCCAGGCGTCCAGCCACTCTTGCCAGTCGCGCAGCGTGAACGCCTTCTGCTTTTGCCCAGTCTTCGACGACAGCAGTGTCGGGCGGTTCCGCCCGTGGCCCTGGAGGCAAATCATCCGGTT
Source organism: Sulfitobacter alexandrii (assembly GCF_001886735.1). NCBI lineage: Bacteria > Pseudomonadati > Pseudomonadota > Alphaproteobacteria > Rhodobacterales > Roseobacteraceae > Sulfitobacter > Sulfitobacter alexandrii. The sequence continues at coordinate 64,783 of NZ_CP018078.1, read as the reverse complement.
CTTCTTCAAGTGACCTAGGTAGAAACCAGAGATCGTCTTCGTGAGCCTCTTCATCCTCCTCGATGGTGATAAGGGGGTCGTCGTAATCATCAGTCAAAGAAGAGGCTTGCGTCATCATGTATGCAAAATACTGATTTTTTGCACATTGCCCAGGCGTTTTTGTGGCCGCTGCCTGCGCCTTTTATATAGTACGCGCGCGCGACTGCAGGTGAAACCTCTCAGATCGCTTTCAGCGCAAGGAAACCAAAGGTTTTTGGACGAGCACGACGAGAGAGCACCTACTTGCATTTGTTTACAAACGGTCGTTTAATAGCGATGTATGAAACTGCAAAAAGACTGTTTTGGTGCCCCTGATAGGTTACGCTCGGGTCTCGACCGAGGATCAGACCCCCCTGCCCCAGTCGCAGGCCCTGAAATCCGCGGGCTGCGCCGAGATCCATGAAGAACAAGCCTCGGGCGGCAATCGTGCGCGGCCGGTGCTGGCGCGGGTGCTGGAACGCGTATCCAAGGGCGACACGCTGGTGGTCGTGCGGATTGACCGCCTCGCGCGATCCCTGTCGCATCTGCTGGAGGTGATCGAGCGGCTGGAGGCCAAGGGTGCGTTCTTTCGTTCCATTCAGGACCCGATCGACACTGGATCCCCCCAGGGCAAGTTCACGTTGCAGGTCTTGGGCGCTGCGGCCGAGTTCGAGCGTGCCCTGATCCGGGAACGCACCAAGGCCGGCCTTGCCAGCGCACGCACAAAGGGCCGCGTGGGCGGGAACCCTGGGCTGCGGGCCAAAGACCCTGCCGCTCTTCGCAAGGTGCGGCTCGCGCGGCAAGACGGCTACATGGAGCGGCTGAACGAGACGGCTCAAGACTGGGTGCCCCAAGTGCGCCGGTTGCGCCCCGACTTGGCCTGGGAAGACGTTGTGCGCATCATCAACGGCCCCCTGCCCGAGGCGCGTCGCTGGACCCAAAGCCGTCTCTTGCGCGCTGTGAAGGCCTATGTCCGCGACGGCTTCCTGCCTGCCGAGGTGCTGGCCCGCGCCGGGCGCCGCGAAACCGACGACCGCCTGCCCGCAATTATTGCTGGCATCAAGGGCGCAGATCCCGACATCACGCTTCAAGCGATCTGTGAACGGCTGGAATCTATGCGCGAACGCACGCCTCGTGGCCGAACAAGATGGCAGCCGTCTTCGGTGAAAATGCTGTTGGAGCGGGCGGAACGACTAGGCCTCATGCCGTACGAATCGAGCCAAGATCAGATGTAGCTTCTGACCCGAATCCAAAAAATTTCACCGGGAGAAAACTCCGCAGGAGGCAGAAAGTGCCATTAGTTGCTTGGGGTTAGCTGCTAATGTGCCAACTCAACAGAGTAGCGGCTCGATTCGGTTAGATCTGCATTTAATATATCTATATCAATGACTTGCTGAGTTTTTTATACGACAACACCTATAGGTGTTGTGGATAACTTTCACACTACATTTAGATTCTTCTTGCCGGACTCACTGGATCGTGGCATTCCCATTCTGACGGCAAAACGCGTCAGACACGCTGTACACCGTCAGAATGACTAAGAGCCTCAACAGAGGCCGAGAGTGGGCGGCAGGACATGGATGATCGTAACATTGGGTACACGCAAGGCATAGGCTCTTCCGATATCGGAGCATTTGCCGACAATCTGGCTGAGTCTTTGGATCGCCAGATGAAGATCGCTTTCGAACCCGAAGAACGAAAGTCCCTACGCCGCTTCAGTTCCACCGAAGTCGCCGGCCTCCTGCGCGTAAGCACATCTAACCTGCGCAACCGGCACAAGGACGGCAGCTTCCCGGAAGTGCATACAGACAACCGCGGACACCGGTTCTACACAGCCCAAGAGATTGATGAGTTGCGCGATGTTCTTGGACGCACTGGAAAGAACGCAGAAAGCTACCGCCCAGGTCGACGTGATGGCGATCGTCTCCAGGTGATATCCGTCGTCAACTTCAAAGGCGGTTCATCAAAGACTACTGCAACGATTCACCTTGCGCAAAGGTATGCCTTGCGGGGTTACCGCGTGCTGGTCCTAGACCTCGATCCGCAAGCAAGTTTGACCACGTTTTTCGGCTTTCGGCCCGAGCTTGAGTTCGCCGATGGTGGCACAATCTATGATGCTTTGAGATATGAGGACCAAGTTCCTCTCTCGAACGTCATCCAAAAGACCTACTTCCATAAGCTCGACATGGTGCCCGCCGGTTTGATGCTCTCCGAGTACGAAACCGAGACCGCAAACGCTCTCGCCCGTCGCGTACAACCCATCTTTGCAGAGCGCCTCGCCTTGGCGCTTGAAGAGGTTGAGGCAAACTACGACATCGTCCTGATTGACTGCCCGCCTCAGCTTGGGTTTCTAACCCTGACTGCGCTGGCAGCCTCGACGGGGCTTGTGGTTACCGTGGTACCTGGCATGCTTGACATCGCATCCATGAGCCAATTCCTGAAGCTTGCTTCAGAAACGGTCAAGGCGGTGGAGGAAGCCATCGGTCGGCGTGTCACATGGGATTTTGTCAAGTTCCTGATTACCAGATATGAACCGTCGGACGGTCCGCAGACCCAAATGGCAGGCTACCTGAGATCAATTCTGGCAGGTCAGGTCATGACAGAGCCGATGCTGAAGTCTACGGCGATCTCCGACGCGGGGATGACCCAGCAGACCGTCTACGAAGTCGATCCAAGCCAATTCATCAGAAAGACAATTGATCGCGCCCTGACCAGCGTGAATGGCGTTGGCGATGAGCTAGAGCAGACGATCCAAATGGCATGGGGGCGTCGCTAATGGCCCGAAACATCTTCAACCAGCCTCCAAGGAATGAGACGGAGAGCGGAGCCCCCTCCCCTACCCCGCCAAAAGCGGCAAAGCTGCCGGGATCTGTTGGAGGACTGCGCGACTCTTTGCGCGAGATCACAGCAAACTCGATTCGCGATATCGAACCCGATCAGATTGACATGGATGGGCTGCGCGATCGGTTGGTGCTGGAAGATTCCAGTATCGATGAGTTGGCCGAGAGCATTCGCAAGCATGGCCAACAAGTGCCCATCATGGTCCGTCCATCAGCCCAACCGGACAGATACCGCATCATCTACGGCCGCCGCAGGCTTGCGGCGATCCGTAAGGTCGGTGGAACGGTCAAGGCAATTGTTCGAACCTTGGACGATGACGCATCTCTGGTCGCTCAAGGCCAGGAGAACAACCTCAGGCTTGATCCGTCTTTTATAGAAAAGTCTATTTTTATCAAAGAGATGCAAGAATCCGGGTACAAACCCGGTGTCATTCAAGATGCTCTAGGTCTGACCCGGCAAGGCGTATCCAACCACAGGGTCGTCATAGAACAACTGCCAGACGGTCTTGTTCAACTCATCGGGCCAGCACATGGGATCGGACGACGGCAGTGGGGTGAGCTAGCTGCCTTATCGGTGAAGGTAGATTTGGTGGACATCGCCAAAGAGGCGCTCGCCGCCCTGCCCGACGACACTCCTAGTTCCGAAAAGTTCCAAGCGGTCTATTCGGCTTGCTCGAGCAAAGCACGTAGCGACAAGAAGCCGCCCACTCGTGGGCTGACTTCGGTCATCAATGATGAGAACGGCAGTTCATTGGGCACGCTGACAATCGATGAGAAGGCGATCGCTCTCAAGGTCACCAAGAAGGACAATCCAGAATTCGGCCAATGGCTCGAAGAACACGCTGAAGCTACGCTTTTGCAACTCTTCATACAGTGGCGGAATAAGAGAGGCTCTGGGTCCTAACCCAGGCCACATAGAGCAACACGAGCAGAGGAGAAAAGCGAAGACCCGAAAGAAAAGAGCCCCCCAAAGTTTCCCCTGGAGAGCCCTCATCATCTGATTAGCATCTTTGATGTAGCAACCTCCAGCATACCGGTCAAGAGTCACCGATTCGGTGGACTGATATTTTTTTCCTTTTTCCGCGAAAATTCGAGGAAAGAGACGGGGAAGTTGTGGGCCGAACGGTCGTCGTGAACAAGCCATGGCATTTACAAAACTCTCGATCGAAGCCGCAGGTGCTGATGCAACCCGCGGCTCATTTCCCCCATCTGAAACCGACGTCTGGACCATCTTCAGAGCCCTGAGAGATGCACGCAGCGTGTTTGGTCTACGTCCTGGCCACATACAGACACTTCAAGCAATGCTCAGTTTTCTAAAACCTGGCCATGGCGAAACGGTTTTTGCGTCTAACAATTCACTTTGCCAGCGCGTTGGCGGAATCGACGAACGGACACTCCGGAGGCACATCAACCGCTTCGTTGAACTCGGATTCATCAAGCGCAATGACAGCTCGAACCGAAAGCGCTACCGCGTTCGTTCATCCGGCGGGAAGTGCATCAGTTATGGATTGTCTCTCACCCCCCTGCTCCAACGTGCGAGCGAGCTTATAGCCATCGCGCAAGAGATGGAGAATAACCGGCGAGATCGGATATTTGTCCGCAAACAGATCCTTACAAAGCTCGCCCATTTGGAGGAGCACGATCCTAGCAACGCATTCATCAACCACGCACGGAAAGCTCTACGCAGGAAGCTGAGCCTCCCCGAATACCACGCTCTGCTCGCCAATACAGATGCAGAATGCCAGAGTTTGTCTACCCCGGATGACCCGCCTGAAACTATGGAATTGCCCGCCAATGACGGACAAACTGTCCGGCATCAATCTAAGTCTGAAGAAGAAAAAAAAGATTTAGATAGCAACATATGCGATGAGGCCCTGAAACCAGACTTGCTGACCTCAGTCTGCGATCAGGCGACATCGTTCTCCACAGACAGACTTAGAAACTGGTTGGACATTGAAAACCATGCGCGAACACTTGCACCCATGATGGGCATTCACCCAGAAACTTTCGAGAAAGCCAAGAATGCTGTAGGAGCTCAGAAAGCGTCATGCGCGATCTTCATCATGCTACAACTTGGAAAACGCATCCGGGATTTTGGGGCGTATTTTCACAGTATCACCCTGGGTCAAAGGCAAAACCAATTTGATCCATTAGCTTTGATCAAGCGACTGTCCGAAACCAATGAGCGAACTGTCTAATGTCCACCGCGGTGGACTTCGAACGAGAAGCGGCGCTTGTGGCAACCAAAACTGTCCAAACGCACCTAGCGGCGCGTGGTTGTTCTTCAGTTTATCTCAGACCAGCAGATGTCCACCGCGGTGGACAAGTGACACACGAGCAAGCCTTGATGAAAATCTCGCAGGCCATGGACGAAATCGGCGGCCAGACATTAAACCCTAAATACCTAAAGCTATTGTGGGAGGTCACCATCTCCAAAGAGGTTTGGAAAGAGCCGCTCTCGATAATCCAACGGAAACGCCAACCGAACTGGCGTCTTCGGCGAGACGGAAGTCAGGTATCCGGCGGCGGTCAGTTTACTCAGCGTGTTGCGAGCAGTACGCTCGGACGTCTTGAGCACAATCTGCGCATCGCCTCGTTCCAGTGCCCCATGCCGAAGAACCGCCGAGATTAGTTCCGGCGCTCGCTTGTCATCGATGGTATCTGCAACAAGACGACGATACCGTTGGTCCAGTCCGCCGAGATCGAACAATCTTGCTGAGAAGGTGATCTGGTCGAGCGTTACCTTTAGGAACCATTCACTGAACGTCTTCAGTGCCGCTTCTGACAGGTTCCCCCGTCCGTCGCGGTCTCCGCGGCGTGGACTATCGGCCAGATCCATCATCCGTTTGTACTCGCCCCGATCGGTTAGCCCGCGGGCCAGCCCACGTGATACGGACCAGAGCCCTTGGCCACCAATCCCCGCTGTGAGGGCCATGGCATGAGACATCAGTCTGCTGACACGGCCGTTACCATCCGGGAAAGGGTGGATGTAGTTCAGCCGGTGATGTGCAGACGCGATCGCGATGATCCGTCCGCTCGAAGACCGCGCCGCAATCTGAAACCGTTTGTCGAAATGGTCCATGAATGCCGCAACGCGCGACGATGAAGGAGGTAGGTGGCGCCCGACCGCAACTTCCCGATCGTCATCCTGGCGCATGCGTCCCGGAACGATGGGCTCGTGTGTGCCGTCAGAATGCTCGATGACCCGAAACTCATCCGGCATCTCGTCGTAGAAGCTCTTATGGACCCAAGTCAGGAATTCGATAGATGTGGGGCGGGGCAGGGTGCCTTTGCGGTGCATCTCGTCGATGGCCCGTTGAACGATGACGTGGGCCCGGGCCTCAAGGGCGAGAGGGCGGGTTTCTTCCTCAAGCTCTGCACCAGCCAGCGCCCTTTCGATGTCGCGGGGGCGCGTGTTGTGTCCTTCGATCAGGTTGGAGTAGTAGCAGTTCATCACACGGACGAGATCGGCAAGTTCGGCTGCGCTGTCAGGATGCAACCCTTGTCCCAGCCCGGTGGCTTCCCTCTGGATGTCGACCGAAAGGTCTGCCAGTTCTGTAGGAATATGCTCCTCGAAGAAGCAGGGTTCGATCCTGGCGGGTGTTTCCAGCATTTTGCCGATCTTCCGTGTTTGCAAAGTAATTGAAAAATAAACACATTTCGTACTTTCAAGCAAGGTTTTGCCGATATGCGTTGCCGATCCTGGTTGCCGATCTAGAATTGCTGCATGAAATCAATGGCTTCGGCAGATGCGCCGGGCTTTTCGGTTTTGTTGTGTGCCCAAAGGGGCCGGAAAAAGAGAAAGCGTTCTTCGGGTTTTGTGACTGACGGATGAGGGCCTTTGGGGTCCCTCAGATGGGTCCGGGCCGGATTCCGGTCTGTCTTTCCTGATGAAGGGCATTCCCATGCAAACAGGTGTCTTGCGCGTGTTGCGCGCCACCGCTGCCTCGTGGTGGCGACACAAGGAACTACGCCGAGCCGGCCAGACGGGGCAGGCACAACGGCTCGAGCGCGAGACTGTCCTGCGTGACCTCGGCTATCTGAAGCAGGCGGCGTCATTGCCAAACGCGCATGTGATCTGCGGAGAGGGCGGGACATTCATCCATCTTGGTTGGACTACTGTTTCGACTCTCGCGCCGATCGAGCGCTTTCCATTGGCCACTCTTGCGGTCGCACGAGGGACCCCGTTCATCGATATCCGACCCGTCACCGATGTGATTGCCTTCGCGAACCTGCCGCGGGTGACGCGGGACGGATCGGACGCCTCTGAACCCTGGGGCCCTGGAAGTTCCGTCTTGCTGACCACCTACATCGACATCGTCGAAGGGCTCGGCGCGAGGATCGTCAACGATCCGCGGCCCCGTCAGTCAACCTGACCCCCAATCTTCTCACCAACACACGAAAGGACGCCATCCATGGCACGATCCCGTACGCCCAAATTCGATGCCTCCGAGGTCATCACAAACGAAATCATCCGTATCATCGAGCGCGGCGTTCTGCCGTGGCGCAAGCCTTGGACGGCAGGAGGCAGTTCTCGCCCCCTGCGCGTGGGCGGTGAACCCTACCAGGGCGTGAACAACTTCCTGCTGACCATGCGCACCGTGATGGCGGGCCACAGCTCGCCCTTCTGGATGACGCTTCCGCAGGCCAATGCTTTGGATGCAAAGGTTCGCAAGGGCGAGAAGTCCTCTGTCGTTGTCTATTACGGTCAAAGCCGGAAAGACGCCGGCGGCGAGGACGACCGCAGCGATGGCGATGATCGCTCCGAAGAAGCCCGCATCTTCCGCTTCCAGAAATCCTACCGCGTGTTCAATGCCTGCCAGATCGATGGCCTGCCCGACAGTTTCTTCCCCGACCCGGAGCCCGTGCCCGAGCATGCGCCGTCCGAGCCCATCCCGCACATGCAGGCGTTTTTCGATGCCATCGACATCACGACCGTCTTCACGGGAACGGAAGCGTACTACCTGCCGCCCGTGGACAAGGTCTACATGCCGTCCATCACGCGGTTCCAGGACCCGCGCAATTTCTACGGGGTCTGGGCCCATGAGCTGGCCCATGCTACGAAAGCCCCCCATCGACTGAACCGTGATTTCGGTCTCTCGAAGTTCGGCAACACGTCCTATGCGCGCGAGGAGATCGTCGCGGAACTGACCTCGGTGTTCCTGGGACAAACGCTTGGCTTCACCGCGCATACGCTCGAGATGAATGCTGCCTACCTCCACAACTGGTTGCGTGTCCTTCGCTCCGACAAGGGCTCGATCTTCCGGCACGCTGCGGACGCGCAACGTGCTTGCGACTACCTGATTGCCAGATCGGAGGCGGGCAGGGCAGGTCGCAGCGCCGAGGCTGCTTGACTATGCTTTGCAGCGAAGCAGAAAATGGCAGCTGTGAGCCCATAATGACTGATGCTGCAGGATGTACAAACGGCAGCTTCAAATGTTCGGGTGGGAAGGTTGGGTGAGTCCAGCGGCGCGGGTCTCTATCTCAAATATTTGGGGCCTAGAACCCAAGCATCGGCGGTGTAAGCGCCAAATTCGAACTTTTCGAAACCTAAGCCGCTTTGGCTGAGCTAGCCGCCTTGGCAAGCCCAAGAAAGGATGTAACCGCTGGCGTGTTCAGCGCAGTTTTGCTGCACCGGAGCCCGAAATACCGGTGCAAGCCCTCCTTCAGCGGCAGGACCCGCAGCCCACGGCGGTCGGCCGGAAGGGTCGGTTCGGGGACGACAGTCACGCCCAAGCCCTCGCGGACCAGCGCGAAGGCACTCACCCAGTCCCGAACCTCGATCTTGATCTGTTCCAAGGGCGCCCCCAACCGCTCCGCCAGCGAGCCTGCATGAATCGTGCAGCCACCGGTTGCCAGAACGAATGGCTCATCTGCCAGGCGAGTGAGGGCGACGGCCCGCGAGGGCGAGAGGGCGATGGGATGGCTCGAGGGCAGCACCGCGACCCAGTCGTCCTGACCAAGGGGCCAGTCGGTGGCCTCGAAGCTTTCGGCGGTGGTGACACCCAGATCGACGGTTCCGTTCGCAAGCCAGGTCTCGATCTCCGCATCGCTCGCCTCCAGGGCCACGACCTCTATGCCGGGATGAAGGTCCCTGAAGCGCCGCAGAAGCGGCGGCAGGAGCGTGGAGAAGACGGACGGAAAGGCTGCGAGGCGGAGCTTGCCCTGCTCGATCCCGGCCGCCGCATCCGCCTTTCGGCGGATCGCGTCGAGGCCGGCAAGAACCGCTCGCGCCTCGCGGACGACTTCCTCCCCCACCGCGGTGGCGACAGCGCCGCGGCGCCCCCGGGTGAAGAGCTGAACACCGAGGTCTTCCTCCAGCGCGGCTATGGCTTGGCTGACGCCGGATTGAGACAGGCTCAGCCGTTCGGCGGCAAAGGTGAGGCTTCCGGTGTCGGCGATGGCGACCAGCACCTTGATCTGGGAAAGGTTCATGACATCAGCTTAGCTTATACCATATTTCTACATACCTAAGTAGCACTTCACCCCAAGTTATGGAAGGATAGCCGCGACTGCTGGAGCAAAAGATGACAGACCTCAGCACGACCCAGACGCGCAGCTTGCCACCCGCCGTCGCACTAGCAGCGCTTGGCGCAAGCTCGTTTATGATCACGCTCGATGCGACTGCCCTCCATGTCGCGCTGCCGACGATCGCCGAGGATCTCGGGGCGAGCCTGACGGCGCTCCAATGGATCGCCAACGCCTACACGCTGGTCTTCGCCGGCCTCCTGCTGTCCTCCGGAGCGCTCTCGGACCGGATGGGCGCGCGGACGGTGTTTCTCTGGGCCCTGATGTTCTTCGTCGGCGCCTCCGCGCTCTGCGGCCTCGCGCCGAGCACCGAGGTCCTGATCGCAGCCCGCGCCATCCAGGGTATCGGGGCGGCGGCGATCTTGCCAAGCTCGATGGCGCTCCTTGTTGACGCATTTCCCGATCCGAAAGCACGCGCCCGCGCGCTCGGCAGCTGGAGCGCAATTTCGGCCATCGCCTTGGTTGCGGGTCCTCTACTCGGAGGCTTCCTCGCAGGCACGCTGGGCTGGCGGGCGATCTTCCTGCTGAACCTGCCGGTGGGGCTTCTGGCCCTGGCGGCCGCGGCGGCCTCTGTAGGGCGGCCTGAGCGTCAGGACCGCGCGCTCGATCCGATTGGCCAAGTCCTCGGGATCGTCGCGCTGGCGACGCTGGTGTTTGCGGCTACGGAAGGCCGCGAGCTCGGATGGACCTCTGGCATCGTGATCGGAGCTTTGGCCATTGGTGTTGCCGCGGCTTTCGGGTTTGTTGTCGCCGAGCGACGCCATGACAACCCGATGTTGCCGCCCGCGCTCTTCCGCTCGCGCGCTTTCACTGGGGCTATCCTGGGTGCATTCCTCTACAACTTCGCCTACTATGGAGCGCTGTTCGCACTTTCCTTTGTCTTGCAGACGGACGGTGCAGTGCCGGTCGAGGTCGGCCTCAAGTTCGCACCAATGACGGCGACCACGGCTATCGTCGCCTTTGCACTCGGTCGGATCGTTGCCCGGTTCGGGCCTGAACGGCCGGCCGTCGTCACACTGACTGCCGGTGCTCTTGGCACCGCAGTACTCATGTTCGGCGGCTTGGCGGCGGCGCCATTCTTGGTTGGCTCACTGCTCATAGGCGTCGGCGGAGCCACCCTGCCGGCGATTGTATCGGCCACTCTTGAGAACGTCCCTTCCGGGCGCACCGGTGTCGGTTCCGCTGTGTTGAATACGTCCCGACAAGCCGGTGGTGCCTTCGGTGTGGCTGTTCTTGGCTCCCTGATCGGAGCGGCTTCAACGAATGCAGCTCTGTTGGCGCTGCTCGGTAGCTTCCTGCTCGGTGCTCTAGCGATCCTGTGGGGCAAGAGGGGATAAGGCTTGGCGCACGTTCATGGGTCACTGACGACGAAGCGGACACATGCGCACTTATAGCGAAAGCTCACTTTGTCCGCTGAGCGGACTTTCGGAACTGTTTGGTTCGGGCAGGTTTGGACGGGGTCTTCTGCCAAGCGGAAAAGAAAAAGCTGGCTTTGGGAAGGGTGTTTCAACTTCTCAAAGGAGTCCCCCATGACCATGACCGTTCAACCCCAGCAAGACCGGCCAGATCCGAGTGTGATCGCGGCGCAGAACGACGCGTTTCGCAAGCTCGCGTGCCTTGGAGTGCCGCCCGCGCAACCCATCCAGGGCCGCATGCATGTCACCCGCTCGCTTATGGAGGCCGGCGACGGCTTCATGGCCGAGGCGGTCAAGGCAACCGGTGAGTTTGCCACGTTCGAGCCTGAGAATGATCCCGAGGGCTGGCACGATTTCGGGGCGGTCGAGATCCGGGGAGAGACCGTGTTCTGGAAGATCGATCTCTATGAAGCAGACTCGGACTTCCGCTATGGGGCTGAGACCCCGGACAATCCTGCCACCACCATGCGCGTGCTGACCATCATGCTGGCGCGCGACTGGTAGGGCAGGGGACTCCTCACCCTGACATCTCAGACGATGAAGGCCCGCTGACCCCTCAAAGGGAAAGATGCCGTAATGGGGCTGTCGGCGAATCGAACACGTTTCGCTTGTCTGTCAGGATGACTTGAAGTGCCGTTGCCCTTGATGCGCCTGCAGCGCGTCTACGAGGTCGTATGTCTCCATGCGCCTCAATTCCTGAGAATAGAAGGGCAACGACATGAATGTATTTATCGGATTGGACGTTTCACTGGCAAGCACTGCGATTTGTGTGCTGGGACCGCAGGGTAAAGTTGTTAAAGAATTCCAAGCGGCCAGCGAGCCTGAAGCCTTGGTGCTTGCAATCGGCTCGCTGCCGTACACGATTGATGCCATCGGGCTTGAAGCCGGACCGCTTTCCCAATGGCTGAGCAAAGGGATCGAAGACGCCGGATTTGACGTGATCCTGATGGAAACGCGGTTGGTAAAAGCCGCCTTGAAAGCAATGCCGATCAAGACCGACAGGCGCGATGCCCAGGGGATTGCTCGATTATTGCAAATGGGTTGGTACCGGCCGGTGCACCGCAAATCTGTGTCCTCCCAGGAAATCCGCGCTCTGCTGACGGCGCGAAAGTCTCTTCAGCAGGCGATCATCAACATCGAACTCTCAATGAGAGGTGTTCTCAGGAACTTTGGCCTGAAGCTCGGACACGTCACCCGAATCAGATACGATGACCGGGTGAGAGAACTGGTTGCCGAGAACAAAATCCTGTCCGCCTCGGCGTCGACGCTTCTGCGTGCACGGGAGCAATTGCGGGCCGAGCTGGCGGCGTTGGACACGATGATCACTGGGTTGGCAAAGCACGACGATGTATGCCGCCTGATGACGACGATGCCGGGTGTCGGCCCAATCGTTGCTCTGACCGTAAGATCCGCGATCGATGACCCGACCCGCTTCGCGCGATCGAAAGACGTCGGTCCGTGGGCGGGTTTGACGCCGAGGCGCACTCAATCGGGGGAAATGGATATCGTCGGACAGATCACCAAAACCGGCGATCGCGGCCTACGCACGGCTCTGTATCAGGCGGCGATGATCCTGATGCATCGAGGCGCTCCGAACTGGCTCCAGGCCTGGGGACGTAGAGTGGCACACAGGCGCGGATCGAAGAGAGCCCTGATTGCTCTCGCTCGACGAATTGGAGTTGTATTGCACCGCATGTGGATCGACGGAACGCCGTTTCGCTACACGCAGAGCTCCGGCGCAATAGCCTGAGCGAGACGTTCCAAGGCTTTTCGAGACGGAGGTATGAGCTGCACCTGACTACAGGTACGTCGAGGTCCCTTGCCGGGACGAGGTTCCTGGAGATGCCGCAGGCCCGCTGGTTATCAGCTAGCGCTGAATACGCGGGAAAGATGGGCACCCAGGGAGCAGAATTGAACCAGGCATAGAGTGGCGGCCGATGGCTGACTACGGACGGAAGAGCGAAGCCCGGACAGGGGGTACCCTTAAGTACTGACGTGCGGTTGCAGTGAAAAAGAAAAAGTAGGCTTTTGAATCTGTGTCTTACAACCGGTGAAGAATGAGTTCTTCGCCGGAGTTCTTGACTTGCCCGATACCCTTGACAGAGGCCCGCCCCATTACGGAAGTGGGCCTTTTGTCGTGGTGATCCCTGAAGCCGGGGATTGGTCACGCGCGTGAACGCGCGGGCCACACCTCACCCACCTGGAAGGATATCCCATGACCACAAGTTTTGCTCCCCTTACCGTCGCTATCGGCGATCTGACAGCTCACCCCGCCAATGTGCGCAGCAACGCGCCGGAAACTTATGACCCCGAGAACATCGCGCATCTCAAGGCCAGCATTGCCGTTCTGGGCCTGCTCCAGCCGCTCCTGGTTCAGAAGATCGACGGCAAATATGCTGTACTCGCAGGTGGTCGCCGCCATGCCGCCCTGAAGGAACTGGTCGCGGACAAGAGCGAGAAGGGGTTCACCGCGAAGACCAAGGTGGACTGCCGCCTCGTACCCGACGATTGCGATGTCACCACGGCCCTGTCGCTCGCCGAGAACATCACGCAAGCCCCGATGAACGCGATTGACGAGTTCGAGGCTTTCGCGCGGATGATGGAAGTCGACGGCCAGACCCCCGAGACGATCGCAAAAACCTTTGGCACCACGGTCGCTGCCGTGAAGGGCCGGCTGCGCTATGGGCTGATCCACCCCGACATTCGCGCCGCGGCACGGGCCAAGACGATCACGCTCGATACGATGAAGGCTTTCGCCGAGCATCCGAGCCAGGAGGTGCAGAAGGAGGTCTATGAGGCGCTGACCAAGGAAGACAGCTACCTGCAGGCCTACACCGTCCGTCAGGCGCTCAAATCCCGCGGGGTGCAGGTCAGCGACGATATCGGAGCCTTCGTGCGTGAGGACTATGAGGCGCGTGGCGGCGCCGTCGCAGCCGATCTGCTAGAACAGCATTCGGTGCTGGAAGATGCGACGTTGGTCGAGACCATCTTGCTCGAGAAGCTCGGTGCCGCCGCCGAAGAGGCTCGCATAAAGCTGGGCTTTGCCTGGGCGGATGCGATGTTGCGCTATGATTACGCGACCATGGCTGACTACGGCCGCGTCTATCCCGGTCCCATCGAACCTGATGAGGCTGCCCAGAAGCGCATCGACGAGATCACCTCCGAGCTCGAGAAACTTCAGCTCGAGATGGAGGATGAGGGGCTCGAGGACGACGCCTACAACGCGCTTTACGACCGCGTTGACGCTCTGGAAGAGGAAGCCCGGGATCTGCAGGAGGCTTACAGCGCCGAGGACCTCGCGCGGTCTGGGGTGATCGCGTCGTGGTCGAGCGGTAAGATCACCCTCTATGTTGGTCTCGTCCGCCCGGAGGACACCGCGAAAGAGGAGGGCGCGCGCGGCTCCTCGGCCAACCCGACCGGGGAGGAGGCCCCGGACGCCGGCGAAATCACCTACCCTGCTTCGCTCGCCGAGGACCTCAAGACCGAACGGGCCATGGCGCTCGGGGCAGCGATGGCGCTGCATCCGGAGGCCACGCTTAATCTGACGCTCTTCAAGCTGGTCAGCGACGTCCTTGGCAGCGGCATGAGCGTCACGCAGGCAATCAAGGTCGACGCCCGCAAGGAATACCGCAACCACGCCAAGATGGACGAGATCGACGAGACCTCGCTTGAGCAGGTGGCGGCGGCGCATGATGCGCTTGATCTGTCCTGGCTCGATGACGCCCGGTCTCCCGCCGATCAGTTCGCGGCGTTTCGCGCGCTGAAGCCAGGCGAGAAGGCCAAGCTCGTCGCCTATGCGACGGCAAGCACCACGCAGGCCTGCTTCGCGCGGGACCGGCAGCGCGACAGCCTGATGCATGACTTCGAGATCGAGATCATGCCCGATATCCGCGCCCATTGGACGCCGAACGCGGCGTTCTTCAACCGCTTCAAGAAGGCCTGGCTCCTGAAGATCCTCGGTGAGGATCTGGGTCTCGCCCAGGAGGCGGAGACGCTGGCCTCGTCGAGCAAGAAAGAAATCGTCGCCTTTTGTGACAAGCTCTTCGCCGAGCCCTTCGCCACGCTCACGGACGCGCAGCGCGCTGCCGTGGCCGCCTGGTGCCCGCCCATGATGCAGACCGCCGGTATCGCCTGTGATGAGGCGAAGCCCGCTGCGGAAACCCCCGAGCCTGACAGCGAGGTCGCGCAAGCGGCCTGAGCCACCACACGACCCGTGCAAGCCCTTCTGCCTGCGCGGGTCGACCCTCCCACACTCAACCGAAAGACATCCCCATGGCTATTCTCAAGTTCTCTGCCTCCGCTGTTGCGGCGCAGATCGCCCATGCGCGCGCCTGCAAAACCTTCCTGCCCAACTGGAACGGACCGGTGAACAGGCCTGCCCTGATTCTCATCGTCGGCAATGGCGTGCATCTGCGCTCGAACGGGATCGACGACACGACCACCCGCATCGTCACCACCGAGCGGGCCGATCCCTCTTTCGCCTTCGCCGACGGCATGAACCCGTTTCGGGACACCGACTGGATGGCACAGCGCCGCTTGGCGTTTCGCGATCTGACCGGCCAGTTCTACACCGACATCCTGGATGACGTGCAGGTGCTCATCGATCGGGGGCAGGGGGCGATCCGGCTCGCCACCGATGGCCACAGCATCCGCGTCTTCGTGCGCCGGGCCTCGGACTATCTCATCGGCGGGACCTACGAGGTGCCCTCGGGCCTTGGCGGCACCTTTCGGGTCATTCTCAAGGATGCCTGCGATACCTTCGCGATCGTGCAGAACTGCGGCAATTGCGAGGATTTCGACGCCATGCAGCCCTACCGCGTGCCGCTTGATGCCCTGATGGAACTCGATGACCGGAGGGCGGCGTGATGGGTTGGCTCTTCTACACCGACGGCCGCGTCCAGACCTACGCGGATGAGAAAGCGGAAATCACCCGGCTTTGCAGCTTCGAGAGCGACACGCGCAAAACCGAACTGGTCAAAGCCTGTAAGGTCGGTTCCACCTGGTATGCGGCGGCAAAGGTCACCAATAGCGACGGCACCCCTGTCGAGGACACGACCTATATCACCGATCCTGACGGCTCGATCACCTTCGGCGCTGTCTTCCTCACCCGATACGATGACGGCTGCTGGGGCTATAAGGACATGGAGGAAAGCGCTGGCCCGAACGAGTCTCGTGCTCCGCTTGGGCTGATCGAGCTTCTCTCCAACCTGAAAGACCCGGACAGCTACGCCCATGCCTGGCGCCAGCGCTGCCGGGATTGGGCGTCGATCCCGGACTACGAGGAAGGCGACAAGATCAGGCTCGCCACGCCCGTGACGCTCACCGATGGCAGCACCTGCCAGATCGTCACCGCGACCCACTACAGGCGGGGTCGGCAAAAACGCCGCTGTTACCGCATCGAGGAAACCGGTGGGCTCGTACGCCTCTCGAAGGCCACGCTTGCGGGTTCGGAGCTGCTCAGTTCCGCGAAGGGTGCGGCCAGTCCTGTGCTGGCGGAGTTTCTGGCGGGGCAGGGTGGTTGAGTTTCTCGCTGAGACAACACCACGGAACCACGCGCGCACATAATACCGACTTGAAATCGTATCTCAAATGAGATACATCACTCCCATCAACTGGAGGACCATTCATGCCTGCCCAAACATCCATGCTTCATGTTCGTGTTGACGATCAGCTGAAAGCACAGGCTTCGGACGCACTTGCGGGCGTCGGTCTGACGCTCTCCGATGCGGTGCGTATTCTTCTGACCCGCGTGGCCGCAGAAGGCGGATTGCCTGCCGGATTGACCGCTGATCCGGATGCCTATGATGCCTGGTTCCGGGCGAAGGTACAGGAAGCGCTGGACGATCCAAGGCCCACAACGCCCCATGCCAAGGCGATGCAAGACGCCCAGGCATTGATTGACGGGAAGCGCCTTGCCAAATCTTGAATGGAAAGCCACGGCCATCGCCGACTTGTTGGCAATCATTGACTACATCTCTGACGACAACCCGGATGCCGCCCAAGTTCTCAAAGACGAGATTGAACACAAGACGTCCCTCCTTCCAGAACGCCCTCAGATGTACCGCGCGGGCCGTGTGGACGGGACTAGGGAGATGGTTGTTCGGCCAAACTACATCGTGGTTTATGCTGAAAGCCCTGAGATGGTGACCATTTTGCGCGTACTTCATGCTGCGCAGCAGTGGCCATGATCGGCGTGCAGGCCCTCCGCTAAGAAATTGCCCGCTCTACGCCTTCAAAGTGTAGAGCGGGCTTTTTGTCCTTTGGAACTCAGACCCTGATCCAAAGGAAACCCCCATGTCCAAGCCCAAACCGGCAAATCCGGCTCTCTCAATCTCCGACACTGACCTCGCCTCTGCCCTCGTGCAGATCGGTGCGGAGGTCGACCACCAACCCCTGCGCAGTTCAGCGCTGGCGCGCATCATGCGCGAGACGTTTCATGGCAGCGATGCCGGCGGTGCCTGGGACTGGCGCATGGCATATGACCTGATGCAGGCTGCGGCTGTCCAGGTGCTGCTGCGTGGGGACGGCGCGGCAGGTGATATCGCCGCTGCAAAGCTGCTTGCCTCACGGCTGCTGACGGAAACCCGCCGCTCCGAGCAGCAGATCCGGCTGCAGCAGTTTTCCACGCCGCTGCCATTTGCGGCGCTGGTCTTGCGGGCGGCAGCCATTCGCAGAGGCGAGACCGTGCTTGAGCCCTCGGCTGGCAACGGTGCCTTGGCTGCTTTTGCCGCCCGGGCCGGTGGCACGCTTTTGCTCAACGAGATCGACCCCTTTCGCCAGCGTCTCCTGCGCGCGGTTTTCGGCGGCGAGGTCACAGGCCATGACGGCGAACATATCGATGATCTACTGCAGACGCCGGTTCTACCCGACGTCGTGGTGATGAATCCGCCTTTCGCTTCCTCGGTCGATCGCTCCCGAGACAAGCACATCGCCGCCAAACATCTTATCGCGGCTGCAAAGCGTCTGGCACCCGGCGGGCGGCTGGTGGCGATCATGCCGCCGGGATTCACGCCCGAACGCGATTCCGCGTATTGGTCCCGCGCCTGCGGTTTGCTCACGCCGCGCTTGGCGTTGCCGATGCCGGGGCAGGTCTACCGCAAGCTCGGCACCTCTGTCGAAACCCAGCTGATGGTCTTCGACAAGGTGCAGGAGGTCGGCGAGATGATCCGCGTCCCTGTGCGGGATCTGGATGAAGCCTTGGCATATGTCGATGCCGTGGCCGCAACACGGACCGAGATGCGCCCGGCCCAACGGGTTGAAGCGATCCCTCATGCTCGACTGACCGTTCCATCAGCTGCCCCGCGCAAGACCGCCGCTTCGCCTGTTGCCGCCTCCAAACCCCGGGCCAATGCCGTCCGTCCGCTCAGCTTCACAAGCTTTGAGACCCCGCGCGACAACACGCCGATCTCGGACATCTATGCGCGCTACCGGCCGCAGCGGATCGAGATTGCGGGTGCGCAGGAACATCCCACCCCGCTCGTCGAAAGCATCGCCATGGCCTCGGTTGCCCCGCCCATGCCCTCAAACACGGGCAGTGATGACTTGCGCCTGCCCACACGGTTGATCGAGGAGGGAGATCTCTCCGAGGCGCAGCTGGAAACCATCATCATGGCGCATGATGCCCATGGGCGTGATCTGCCCGGTCGGTTTACCATCGATGACGACCAGACCAAGCTGACGCGCGCCGATGATGACCCGGATGCACGTGCCTATCGCCTTGGCTATTTCCTCGGCGACGGCACCGGTTGCGGCAAGGGGCGTGAATGCGCGGGGCTCATCCTTGTGAACTGGCTGGCCGGACGCAGAAAGGCCATCTGGGTCTCCAAATCCGCAACGCTTATCGAGGACGCGATCCGCGACTGGACCGATCTCGGCGGCTCGCCCGCCGACATCCAGCCGCTCTCCAAATGGAAACCGGACCAGCCCATCCCGATAGGCGACGGTATCCTCTTCGTCACCTATGCCACGCTGCGGTCCGCGGGCAAATGCGGCACCACGCGGCTGAGCCAGATCCTCGACTGGATGGGCGAAGACTTTGAGGGCGTGCTGGCTTTTGATGAAGCCCATGCCATGCAGAACGCCGCAGGGTCCGAGCAGGGCAGGGGGGTCAAACCCTCCCAGCAGGGCCTTGCGGGCCTGCGTCTGCAACTGGCAGCACCCCGCGCACGCGTCTTCTACATCTCGGCCACGGGCGCCACGAGCGTGCATAATCTGGCCTATGCCGCGCGGCTGGGGCTCTGGGGGCAGGGTCCCGAATACCCCTTCCCAAGCCGCGAGAGCTTTGTGTCGGCGATGGAAGCCGGCGGTGTCGCCGCCATGGAGGTGGTCGCGCGCGATCTCAAGACGCTCGGGCTCTACACGGCCCGCGCCCTCAGCTTTGATGGGGTGGAGTATGATGTTCTCGAACACGCGCTCACCCCGGCCCAGATCGAGATCTACGACGCATACGCGGCTTCGTTTCGGACGATCCACCACAATCTCGAGGCCGCGCTGACAGCGACCGGCGTCAACGACGCCTCGGGAGAGACCAATGCCTCGGCAGCACGCGCCTCGGCCAAGTCCCGGTTTGAAAGCACCAAGCAGCGCTTCTTCAACCATCTCCTGCTGGGCATGAAAGCCCCGACCATCATCCGCGCCATCAAGGACGATCTGGCGGCAGGCAACGCTTGCGTCATCCAGGTGGTCTCGACGGGTGAGAGCCTGCTGAAGCGTCGGCTTGAGACGATGGATCCGGAGGATGAACTCGTCGAGGGTGCCTTGACGCCGCGCGACTACGTCTTGGGCTACCTCGAACAGGCCTTCCCGATCCATGCGCAAAAGCTTGTCGAGATCGACGGCAACATGGTGGCTGAACCCTTGCGCGACGCCAATGGCGCGCTGGTTGTCTCCCGCGAAGCGCTTGCCCTGCGCCATGCGGCCATGATGGAGTTGATGACGCTCGCCCCGATCCCCTCGGCGCTCGATCAGATCCTCTGGGCCTTTGGCGACGAGGCCGTGGCAGAAGTCACGGGGCGGTCCATCCGGCCCCTCGAGGCCGAGGATGGTCATCTCTTCATCGAGAAGCGCGCCGCCAGCAGCAATTCGTCCGAGACTCAAGCCTTCATGGACGGCGAGAAGGATATCCTGATCTTCTCCGATGCGGGCGGCACGGGCCGATCTTACCATGCGGCCCAAACGGCGAAGAACCAGAAACGGCGCCGGCACTACCTGCTAGAGCCTGGCTGGCGCGCCGATGCGGCCATCCAGGGGCTGGGCCGCACGCATCGCTCGGCTCAGGTCAGCGCGCCCTTCTTTCGGGTCTGCACCTCGGATGTGCATGGCGAAAAGCGCTTCACCTCGACGATCGCCAAGCGCCTCGACCAGCTAGGGGCCTTGACCAAGGGTCAGCGCGAGACCGGCTCGCAGGGCATGTTCCGCGAGGAGGACAATCTCGAAAGCCCGATCGCGCGGGCCGCACTACGTGGGTGTTTCGCCGATCTTGCCGCCGGGCGCGCCGAGGCGATGAGCTACGAGAGCTTCACCGACTGGACGGCCCTGCGGCTGATCGACAAGGACGGGGTGCTCCTTGAGGAGCTTCCCCCGATCCAGCGGTTTCTGAACCGGGTTCTGGCCCTGCCCATCCACATGCAGAACGCACTCTTTGCCGAGTTCATGCGCCGGATTGCCGATCAGACTGAACGGGCGCGGGCGGCGGGCACGCTCGATCTCGGCGTGGAAACCCTACGCGGCGACAAGATAGAACAGGTCTCCACGGAAGATCTCTGGACCTGCCCGAAATCTGGCGCCGTGACGCGGATCATCGGACTTGAGGTGACGGACCCGGTCCACGTGCTGTCGGCGGATGACGCCCTGTCGCGCAACCCCGACAAGCTGCCGATGGTCAATCGCGCCTCGGGTCGCGCGGCGCTCATCTCGGCGCGGCCCATGCAGATGTATGACGAGGACATCGTCACGCTGATGCGCAAGGTGGTGCGGCCCAACGGGTCGAGCTATCTCGAAGAGGCGCGGTTCGAGTCCTCGGCTTGGGAAGATATTGAGCGACGCGAGTTGACCCAGCTTTGGGACGCAGAGGCTGCGTCCCTGCCAAAAACCACCACGACCAAGCTCTACCTGCTGACCGGGCTGCTGCTGCCGATCTGGAAGGACATTCCGACCACCAATGAGCGCATCTACCGCGTCACGCCCGACGGGGCGCCCGCCATGATCGGGCGCACGCTGAGCGAGGAAGGGGCGGCAGCGTTGCGCGCCCGCTTCCTCGTCTCCAATCCGCAAACGCCACAGGAGATGTTGACCGCCGCCCTCGGCACCACCGCGCCGGTCGATCTGGGCCGGGGTCTGACCCTGACCCGTCGCCGGGTCGCAGGCGAGATGCGTCTCGAGCTGGGCGGCGTGGACAGGGGCATGATTGATGGCCTCAAGGCCCTCGGCTGCTCTACCGAGATCATTGCCTTCCAGTTGCGGGTGTTCCTGCCGCATGGGGACGGGATCGACACGGGAAGCATTCTGGCCCGGATCGTGGGGCAGCGAGCCGCTAGAGCGGCAGAACAAGCCGCCTGAAAAGTCAAAGCGAGCTTTGGGTCGGGCGTCGCGGATCGGGATTTGGCCGGTCTGCGCTTTCCGGGCGCGCGCTGACCAATGCCACGCCCGGCCCCCCAATTGCAGACAAGAGGACAGACCCATGACCAATCCCCAGATCGATTATGCCGCGATGGCGGCTCAGTGGCGCGCGGAGCGCGAAACCACCTTGAAGGCGACCCGAGCGGAGCTGCTCGCGCAACTACGTGCGCTTGGCATCAGCGGGGTCACGGCCGAATACGAAGGCTATGGCGACTCCGGCAATGTCGAGGATGTGACGGTGCAGCCTGCAGAGGTCCAACTGCCGGAGGTGCTTGCCACAGAGGTTGGCGATTTCGCCTGGTCGCTCGCCTATCATCATCACCCGGGGTTTGAAAACAACGAGGGCGGCTACGGCACGCTGACCTGGGACATAGCACTAGACAGCATCACCCTCGATCATGCCGACCGCTATGTCGAATGCTCGCACAGCTATGACGAGGGGCTGTGAGATGGCCCATCCGCTTCATCATGCTGAAAGCTCTGCCCGGAAATTCGGCGGAGTGCCGTCTGACTATCAGTCCATACATGACTGGTTCGATGCCTCGAAAGAGCACCTCGCGCTCTTCACGCACCGAGCCATGCGCCATCACGCTCAAGGCCTGTTCGAGGCGGAACGGGTTTTCGGCCTGACCCTGACCAATAGCGCGGGTCGGGACATACCCGTGCGCTGGATCGGCGAGCAGCATGTCCGCGAAGACTGTCAGGGCCGTATCCCGAGCATGGCGGACTGGCTGCGACGGATCCAGCCCGAGCCATGGATGGCCAATGGCCATATCGACCGGCATGTCGGCTCCGAGCCCTACGGCGACCCAAGGGTTGCCTGGGCCTCCGAAGTCGCCGCCGGAAGAACGGTTCTTGGCCTGAAAGATTGGATGGCGTCGCGCACGACGCAAGCCACGCAAAGCGCCTGACAGCTCTCGGTCGTTTGCCAAACGAATTCTGCAGAGAAGCCCGGTCGGACGATCGGGCTTCTTGCGTCGTTTACCCACCATTCTTCGTAAGGAGGTTCGCATGACACTAGATGAAATCAAGGCGGCCGTCGATGCCGGGCAGACCGTGCATTGGGCCAATACCGGCTACGTTGTCCACAAGGACCGGCTCGGTCAGTACCTGATCACCTATGTGCCGAATGGTAGCTGCATCGGTCTGACCGACCGGGGCGGGCACCGGTTGAACGGAAAAGAAACGGAGTTCTTCGTCGCGCAATCGAAGGACGCCGCAGAAAATCCGGGCAACCAATCAAGACCAGACGGGCAGGGGAGGGGCGTAGCACCCGGAGGCGCGGGGGCATTCCCACTCGGACGGCAGCTTTGACCCGTGGGCGGGGCTGAAAGGAAAGAAGGCTTTCTGATTTGTGATCCCGGGAGGGGTCACGAAAGCAATCCCGGATGCGCTGGCAAGAACGTCAGGCACCGACCAATCTGAAAGGAACCATCCCATGTTCGCAGGAACCCTCACCCGCAATGTCGAGACCGCAGCCGCTCAGTACACCGGCATGATCCATTCGACGCGTTTCGACATCGCCATTCAGCTTGAAACCCGCCCGAAGATGTCCGCACGCAGCCCGGATTACGACGTGACGGCGATCAACAAGTCGGGCCGCAAGGTGCGCATCGGCACGGCCTGGAACGAGACCGGCAACACAAGCGGCAACCCTTACATTTCGATGCAACTCGATGTTGGCCTCGGCCCCTTCCGGGTCAACGCGGTGCAGACGAAAGAGGCGCGCGCGGCCCAAAGCGGCGAGTTCGAGATCATCCCGCTCGTCTCGAACGGCCTGATGAAATCCGGCTCGATCTCGGGCGAGCTCACCGCCATGGACGCCGACAACGCCTTCACCGGCTACATCGCCAACATGATGTTCGATCTGGAGTTCATGCTGATCGAGAACAGCTACAAAACCGAGGAGACCCACCCTGACTACCGGATCGAGGTTA
Source organism: Sulfitobacter alexandrii (assembly GCF_001886735.1). NCBI lineage: Bacteria > Pseudomonadati > Pseudomonadota > Alphaproteobacteria > Rhodobacterales > Roseobacteraceae > Sulfitobacter > Sulfitobacter alexandrii. The sequence continues at coordinate 41,428 of NZ_CP018078.1, read as the reverse complement.
GCTCGCCCCGCGGCACGCCGATCCGGGTCGGCTCGGCCTGGATGGCCAAGAGCAGTCGCACCGGCAATGACTACCTGTCGCTGCTGATCAACACGCCCGATGGCGATCTGCGCGTCAACGCCGTGCAGAACGAAGAACAGCGCGGCGGGCAGACTTTCTCGATCATCCCGTTCGTCGACAGCGGTGAGCAGCCGCAGGACGCGGCCGCGGGGCTGTCGCTGGTGGCGTGACCTTGGCATTAGGACAAAAGACCTGAACAGCGAGGGGAGCCGTGGGAACACGGTTCCCCTTTTTCCATGTGTGTTTGCGTGAAGGACGGCACCCACTTGCGATCACATGCAAATGAGATACGATAGTATATTAACGTAATATCGAGGGCAGGCGCGTGGCGGCAAGATCAGAGGCAAATCCATGGTTCGACAGCTTCGACGTTGAAGCAGAGGTTGAGACTCTGCTTGCCCATATCGAGCGCTGGACAGAATTTGCGCTGCCCTCCAGAAAACGCACCGTCGTCATGGCCTATGCCAACACGAAGCTCGATAAGACCAGGCAGGCTTATCAGGAGGCCAAGACGGCGGGACAGCTGCTGTCTACGTCGCGGCGCGCCTTTCTGACCGAGATCCAGGACACGATCTTCATGGCGATCCCGGAAGAAAACCTCGCGCAGATGCCGCTGCGCGAGCAGGTTCTCGACGACCCGTCATTTTACGCGGACGCCATGCACCATGCGGCCGCGATAAGCGAGGATGAGCTTTTCATGGTGCTGTCCTCTTCGCTCAAAGACATGACAGTCCAAGACGCCCGGGCCTTCGTCTCGAAGCTTTGGCACGGCACGATTGATGATAACGCCCGCAAATATGCCGAAGCCCTGAAGCGCCCCGAGCGTGAAATCATGCCGCAGCGGCCTGGCAAAACAGTATGATACTGCGACAAATCGGTTCCTTGTTCTGGCGTTTCGTGACTTGATCTACGTGAGTTGCCGCGCGCATCAAAGGCGCGCTTGCTCCTCGGTTTCTGTTGTCGCTCGAAGTCAATGGGCGACAGCATTTCGTTCCGCGTGAACCCGCAGTTGCCATTCTGTATCACCTTCAGATTTTGACCTGAGCCCCGCATCTTCGTCCAGTTTGAGGTAGAATCCGCTCCAAACGAGGAGACGGATGATGAAGCGATCGAGGTTCAGCGAGGAGCAGATCATCGCGATGCTGAAGGAACAGGAGGCCGGGATGCCCACGGCTGATGTCTGCCGGAAGCACGGGGTGAGTTCTGCGACCTTCTACAAGTACAAAGCGAAGTATGGCGGGCTCGAGGTGTCGGACGCCCGGCGGCTGAAGGCGCTCGAGGACGAGAACAGCAAGCTCAAGAAGCTGCTTGCCGAGGCGATGCTCGACAACGCGATCCTGAAGGATGTCGCGGCAAAAAAATGGTAGCGCCCGGTGTCAGGCGGGAAGCGGTGGCCCACGTCGTTGCGACACACGGGGTGAGCCAGCGCCGGGCGTGCCAAGCCCTGGCAGTAGATCGGTCGAGCGTGCGCTATCGCAGCGTGCGTCCAGACGACGCCGAGGCGCGGGCGGCGATGAAGGCCGTCGCGGCAGAAAGGCGGCGCTTCGGCTACCGTCGTATCCACATCATGCTCGAACGACAGGGGATCGTGATGAACCTCAAGAAGCTCAGACGGCTCTATCGCGAGGAAAAGCTCCAGGTGCGCCGCCGGGGCGGCCGGAAGCGCGCCCTCGGCACGCGTCGGCCGATCCTGCTGCCTGACGCGCCCAACATCCGCTGGAGCCTCGACTTCGTCAGCGACGCGCTGACGGACGGGCGCCGGTTCCGGGTGCTGGCCGTTGTCGACGACTACAGCCGCGAGTGCCTCGCGTTGGTGGCCGACACGTCGCTGTCCGGCCACCGCGTCGTTCGGGAACTCGATGCCGTGATCGCCCGGCGGGGTCGCCCGGCCATGGTGGTCAGCGACAACGGCACCGAGCTGACCTCGATGGCGATCCTGTCGTGGTGCCAGCGCACCGGGATCGACTGGCACTACATCGCACCCGGCAAGCCGATGCAAAACGGCTTCGTCGAGAGCTTCAACGGCCGGTTCCGGGACGAGATGTTGAACGAGACACTGTTCTCGACGCTCGGCGAAGCGCGGCAGAAAATCCGCGCCTGGCAGCATGACTACAACCACCACCGCCCGCACTCTGGCCTCGGGAACATGAGCCCGGCCGAGTTCATGGCAAAGAAGGGGCTGGAAATGCGCGCCGCGTAGCCCCAGAAATCAACCCGCGGATTCTCCGAACGGCCGGAGGAGAATCGGGTCTCAGGTCACTGGCCCCGCCGATAAGGTAGCGATTGTAGGCCTGCTGGCTTCCCATGGCGGCGCGGGCAAAGCTGTAGCCGCCGCCGAGACCTCCGGAGAGGGCGGGCATCATGATGTTGCCGGAGATCGCGCGGACGATGAAGGGCGTGGCGATAATGAAGCCCTTGGCCATGAGCACCATCATGAAGAAGGGGATGAGCGCGCCGATGTTTGAGGCCCCTTCGGGATCGCCTAGTTCACCGATGAGCGCGGAGGAAACGCCTGTGATCGTTGCGAACACGCCTGCGACGACGATGGGGTATAGCGCAAAGGAAATCAGCGCGGATAACCAACGCGCGAAGTAATCCTTGGTCACCTCGAACAGCGTCAGGAAAATCATCACCGGGGCGATCCCGATCAGAAGCGCGATCATCAGTCGGGAGGCCACTAGGATAAAGGCGGCCAACCCGCCGAGGATCGAGAGCAGAAGCACACCGACAATGTCGAGCATGGCGCCGGCCATCCAGTTGAGCTCGGACCCGGCAGCGTTCAGATAGTCGCCCAGCTCCGCGATCAGCCGGTCGAATTCTTCGGCGAAAGTTCCAGAGGGTCCCGGACTGCCGCCGCCGACGGAGGCCACCAGCGCGCCCGCGATACTGTCGATCCCATAGAGAATGGCAGACGAGAACGCGTTGAACTGCATCCAATTGGTCGCGAATATCCCGATGAGCCCGATCTTGACCGCGAGCCAGAAGGCCGTGTGCCCATCCATGGCCCGGTATTGATAGATCATGTTGATGCCGACGAGGATCACCACCAGCGTTGTCCCCAAAACCAGGAGCGTGCCGACCGTTGCCGCAACCGCACCAAACTGGGTCTCAGCGGCGGTGTCGAGATAGGCTTGGGAGGTTTCAACAAAGTAGGTGACGACACTCATCGCGGGGCTGCCTTACCAATTGCCTGCGGCGTCGCAGATTGCTTTCGCTGCAGGGCGGGCGGCGTTGGCGCGGCGGTTGTAGCCGTCCGAGGCTTCGAGCATTTCCCATCGTTCGTCGCTCGCGTAGCTCTCCCGAAACACGGCCTCGGCCGCGTCCCAAGAGGGGAACCGGGTCGCGCAGTCGCAGTTGCCGATCTCGACGACCCGCTCGAGATTCTGGGCGCGATAGATGTCCTGAACCAGAACCCGCTGATAGGCTTGGCGCAGGGGGATCTCCTGCATCCAGACGGGCTCGGCGGGCCGGTCCGGACAGACGTCAAAGCTGCGATCGAGGGTTGGCACTAGGTTGCGCTCGGCAACGGCGAAGGTAGGCGTCAGGCTTAGGGCCAGCGCGGCCAAGGCAAGGTGCTGCGCCTGCCTCATGCCGTGGCTCCAGCGGGTGTGGTTTCGCGCTTCAGGAAAACGGTGTGCCCGATATTGGCGAATTCCGAGGAGCTGATCGACACCACCTCCCAGCCTTCCGCACCTTTGGCATTCAGGCTGCCTTGCATGTCGGCAAGGCTGGTTTTGCGGGTCATGGGAAAGGACAGGATATCGTATTCAAAGGTCTTCATGGGGAAGTTCCAATCTCGGTTGCGCCGGGCAGGTAGAATTCCGTGATGCCGCGTTTGCCGTCATGCCGACCGGCCTGGATAATCACGTCGATGGAATTCTCGATGTACTGGATCATGTCGGCATAGGTCATCGGGATCTCGGTCTTTAGTGCTGCGATCGCGAGGCGCTGCACGGCCAATTGCGGGGTTTCGGCATGCAGCGTGGTCATGGACCCGCCATGGCCGGTGTTGATGGCTTCCAGGAAGGTCATGGCCTCCTTGCCGCGCACCTCGCCCAGAATGATCCGGTCGGGGCGCATGCGCAGCGTGGCGGTGAGAAGCACATCGGCGGTCTGGAATTCCGCGTCGCGATTGGCGATGAGGGTCACGGCATTTGGCTGGGTCGGCAGCAGCTCGGCCGCTTCTTCGATGGTCACGATGCGTTCCTCGGCTGGTACGTGAGAGAGGATCTTGCGCGCGGCCACGGTTTTGCCGGTGGAGGTGCCACCCGAGACGATCATGTTGAGTTTGTTCTCGACGCAGAAGGCAAGCGCATCATCAATCAAACCCGCGGCCACCACGGCGCGCAAGGCGCGCTTCTTTTCCACGCGCAGATCTTCGAGCTTGCGCTCCTTGCCATAGAGAAAATCGAGCGCAATGCCCTCGAGTGGCAGGCTTGAGAAAAACCTCAGGCTGATCGACATGGCCGAGAGCACGGCGGGCGGGGTGATGACCTGTGCGCGGATCGGGCGCCCCTTGTAGGTGATCGAAACCGAGACGATGGGGCGGTCCTTGCTCATCGTGGTATTGGCCGATGAGGCGATCTGATTGCCGAGGTCCCTGACCTGAACGCCCGTCAGCTTTTGATCCAGCGCCCGCATGAAATGATCGCCCTGGAATTCGCCCCAACAGGTCCCGTCGGGGTTGATGCAGAGCTCGATGACATCGTCGCGGGCGGCGGCGTCGATCCGGTCGAGGGAGGTTTCGAGATAGCTCAGCGACATGGGCTCAGAATATCTCCAGATCGCGGTCGACCATGACCGTGACGCGGGCGCCCTGGTCGACATAGATGACGGGGCCGATTGAGAGATAGTCGCCGATGACGCTGTCCGTCGCATCTGCCAGATCATCGCCCACGTCTTCGAGAACGTCGGCGGCAGTCTCATCCTGGACCTCGGATGCGGCGGCACTTGGCGCGGCCGAAATCAGCGAAATCAGGGCGGCCGACCCGAAACGCTCGGCAAAGCGCGTGTCCACGAAACCCGTGACACCGGAACGTCCCAGTTCATCGCCCCCGAATGAGCTGATCTGGACGGTCTGGCCCGCGGGCAGGATGATCCGGTCCCAGGCGATCGTGACGCGGCGCTGCGCGATATCGACGCCAGCGCGGTAGCGCCCGACGAGACGGGATCCGCGGGGGATCAAGAGGCGCGCGCCATCGACGCTGTAGACATCCTCGGACACCACGGCACGGGTCTGGCCGGGCAGGGAGCTGTCAAGGGCAGTTTCCATGACGGCTTGGATCATGGTGCCCTGTAGAATCGTGTTGGAGGGATTGGCGATCACCTCGGCCTGCGTCACCGTCGAGGGCAGCGCCCCGTTCAGCACGAAATCCGTCACCTCGCCAAAAGTGCGTTCAGTCAGAGCCGTTTCATTCGCTCCGGAGGCACCGCCAAAAGCGATGGTGGGCGAGGTGATGCGCCGCTCCTGGAAGGCGCGTTCATCCGCGGCGCGGCGCTCCAGCTCGGCCATGCGCCGGGCTTCTTCTTCGCGGCGCAGTCGCTCTTGCTCGCGTGCGAGCAGCTCATCTTCCGTGGGGCCCCCTGGAGCGGGTTGGGGTCGGCTGGCCTCGAGTTGGGCCAATTCCAGATCCATGCGGAGTTGCTCAAGGCTGCGATCCCGCGCCGTCAGTTCGTCCTGGAATCGTTGCTGTGCGGCTTCCGAGGCGGCTTGCAGCGCCGCGATCTGAGCGGTCAGCGCGTCGATCGCCTCTGCGGCGGCCGTGTCTTCCTCGACGACCGGTTCGGGAGCGTTGCGCAATTCTTCGATCTGGGCCTGCAGCGCGGTGATCTGCGCCAGAAGTTCCGCGTTGGGCTCGACGGGGTCTGGTCCGACGAACACAACCTCGGGTTCGGGCGGGGGCAAGGTCTCGATAGCGCCAAAGCCGTCCCCCTCGTTTTGGAAGACGTCCGGGGTGGCCGTCGGCAAGGCTTCCTCTTCGTCGGGCTGTGAGAGGAGATAGAGCAGGGCACCACCTGCGCCGATGACGAGGACCACGATCAGCGCGAGAAGGGGCGACCGGCGCTGCGCCGCCATGGGGGCGCGGGCACTGCCTTTCTCTAGGGCGGCGAGGCGCTTTTCCAGCTCGGTGTTCTCGGTATCGCTCATGAGGCGGCCTCCGCGGGCGAGATCGCCTCGATGCAGACCACCTCCTCGCCAAGTCGCAGGACCCATTGGCGGTTTACGCCGCTGACGCGGATCACGCCGTCTTCAGGGGTTTGCGTGTTGACCGTGCGTTCACGGCCGCCCGCGTAGCGAAAGATCGCGGGCACCGGCGCGTTCCGCGGAAATTCGAAGTACGTGAAGGTCCCATCGTCCCAGACCCGGGTTGGCGTGAACTCGGTCCGCGCGCTGGCGCCGTAATTGTAGTTCGGTGCTTGGGCCGCGATGGCGCGCGTCGGACGTGTATCGTCCTCGGGGTAGCGGAACTGGACCACGTAAAAGGTCGGGCTGCGGGTTTCCTGGACGTTGAAATAGTAGCTTCGCCTGTTCGTGTAGACCGTCACATTGGTATGGACACCGCGCGCGACGGGCTTGATCGCGAAGGCCTGACCGCCCGGCACGCCATCGATCTCGAAGCCCTCGGTATCGCCCGCGATGATCGAGCGGATGCTTTCACCCTCACCGAATTCGACCGTGGTGACATGGGTAAGCGAGATGCTGAGACGGTAGACCTGACCCTCCTGGTAGGTGGCCAAGCGCACTCGGCTGTCGTTGGGACCGCCACGCGGGATGGCTTCGGCAGAGGCGAGGCCGGGCAAGAGGGCAATGACAAAAATAAGCGATCTTATAAACAACAACGTCAGTTCTCCAATCTGTCGGAGCGGATGGAATATTCGAGGACGGTGAAGCCGAATGGATTGGTCCAGACCTCATCGATGGAGCGTCGGGTCTCCGGTCGGAACTCGAAGAGAAGCGTCGCAGTGAAGAGCCCGGTTTGGGTGCCGTTGATGGAGGTCAGACGCTTGCGCAGGCGCACAGTGGCGCGGTTGGTGCCGATCCGGTTAATGCTGAGGATTTCCACGTCGAGCCGGGCGTTGGGGCCATAGACGGTCGGCGGGTAATTCTCGTTGGCGCTGTTCCAGATCTGGCGCAGCCCGCTCTCAGCGGCCCCGTCCGAGCGGCGCAGAACGCTGCGGATGCGCAGATCGTTGTCGAGCTGGTTATAGACCTCCCGGTCGGTCACATAGCGGAAGACCTCCGCCTCGATGATCGCTTGGTTGGCGGTGACGGATGTGGCCCCAACGGACGCCTCGGGCAGGGCAAAACCAGTGGCGGGATCATAGGGGACAACGACGGGGGGTGGGTCGACATCAAGGATCGAGACTGCTGCTGCGCTCAGACAGCCGATGATGCCGAAGACAAGGCCTATCAGGCCAAGACGCTGCCAAAGCCGTTCACGGCGCAGGGCACCGTAGACCAGTTCTTCCTCGATGATCTCTTGTTCACTCGCCACCCGTCATGCCCCCACGATCAGTCTGCCCGGAGGTCTGGCAAGGTAAAATCCATGAAGCGCTGCTCTTCGGCGATGGTGGCGGCATCAATCACGCCGCCCGTGCCGTCGCCCACGGTTTGGATGGCTTCGAGTTGCCACATGGCGACCAGCGCAATGGCCAGTTCCGCCGTCACGCGCGTGTTGAGATCGATGCTTTCCTTTAATTCGTCCATGTCGTCGATAAGCCCGACAAGGCGGTCTACCCGCTCAAGCGATTGGCCGGCGTCCTCGTAGCTGTTCTGGGCCGCGGCCGAAACGAGTGCGCCGGTTGTTGCCTGCGTGGCCACACGGTTGGCCCCGGGATTGCCGCTGGTGGCCATTTCCGAGAGCGTGTCTTCATCGAAGCCAAGATCGGCCAGCACCCGGTCCATCTGGGTTTCGATTTCGCCTGCGCCGGAGCCCGAGAGGCCCGAGAAATCCCCAGTCTTGATCGCCTCAATCGTGGCGAGGATGTCGCCGAACTCCTGGTCGAGCAGGCCATTGAGTTCGTCTTCCATCTCGGTGCGGATGATTTCTGGAAGCTCGGCAAGGCGAGTGAGCGCTTCATAGGTTCTTTGCAGCTCCGCGAGTTGATCCGTGAGTGTGGCAAGCTGTTCGCGGAGCTGCGTCAGCTGCTCGTTTTGCAGGATCTCGTCTTCGATCATCTGCCGGAGCTGCTGGATGTTTTGTGCGATGTTCTGGGTATCGACGACGGGCACGCCTTGCGCCAGGGCAGGGGACAGGGTGCCGAGATGCAGGCCAATTCCAAGCGTCGTGGCCAAGGCCGTCCTCACGAGTAAATCTCTCATCAGTCTATCTCCCTGATCGTGAATTCCATGAATGCACCCTCGGCCATGCGCGCGCTGGCCTGGGCCAATTCTTCGGCGGAAAGGACGCGGGTGCGCGCCGCCTGTAGCCGGATGCGGGCCGCGACGAGACGCACGAGTTCGGCGCGCGCATAGGTGTTGAGCGCGATGCTCTCCTGCACGTCTTCGGTTTCAGAGATCCGCTCGACGATATCCGCAATACGCAGGGCGGCCTGCCGGATCGCGGCGGGTGAGTTGCTGCCATAAAAGGCTGCACCATGACTCGCGAGCGAGAGGTTGGCATTGGCGAGAAGCGCCGGATCGATGGTTCCTAGCGCTTCGATCCCGCCGATGCGGCTCAGGTAGAGATTGTAGCGTTCGGGGATGACTTGGACGTAGTGCTGGGTCTCAGCGAAGGGCGGCACGCCCCCATATTCGAACACGCGGCCGGGTCCGGCGTTATAGGCCGCGAGGGCGTTGATGATGTTGCCATCGAAGGTGTTGAGTTGAGCCGCGAGATAGCGCGCGCCGCCATGTACCTGCAGATAGGGGCTCTCATAGTATTCCGGGTTGATGCCCAAATCGCTGGCGGTGCCCGGCATGATCTGGGTAAGGCCAAAGGCCCCAACAGGCGATCGCGCGCCAATCGTGAAGCGGCTTTCCTGCCAGATGAGCGCCTGCAGCAGGGCGCGCCACTGCACCGGGGACAGTCCGGCGCGCCCCACGCCTGCGAAACCGCTGGTTTCCTGAGCGACGCGGATGATGAGCTGCTCGATGTTCTCGGAGGCATCCCCGAACATCTGTGCGCCTCCGGGATTGGGATCGATCTCACCCGTACCATAGACCGCTTCGACGGAACGTGCGGGATCGCCGCTGCCGCCGTCTAGGTCCGAGACCATGGCAGGCAGGCCCTGACCGCCGAAGCTGGTCTGGGCATCGAGGATGCGCTGCAGTGTGGCCAGTTGCTCGCGCTCGATCTCGGCGATGAGTTCGCGCACCGAGAGCTTGTCTGCTTGCACAGCCAGATCCGCCTCACGGTCGCCGGTCTCGATGATATCGCGCGCTGTCAGCCCGCTGTCATTGGTCGGCAAGCCTTGGGACAAGGCGAGACCGGGCAGCAGGCAAAGCGCGAGGATTTGAGGCAGGCTACACTTCAATGTCACCCTCCGGTGCGCCGAGGGGCGTGAAGGTGCAATCTGGCGCTATGGGTGCAGTCGAGGCCAGGAAGGTGAAGCAATTGGCCTGCGGTTCCTGGTACTGCGCGCAGGAAGCCAGCACGCCGAGCGCAGCGAGAAGCAACAATTTGGCGTTTCGAGATTCTCTTGAATCGTTTGTTCGCTGCCTCTCGCTTCGCTCGAACGCGAAAAACGATGCAGGTTTTTTTGTTGGATTCTCAAAACGCCATTTACGGATCATGAAAGCCTCCAGAAGTCCGGGCGGTCGCGGTAATCGGCGCCGACGAGCGCCTCTCCCTTTTCCATGCCGCCGAGGATGGTGAGATTAGGTCCAAGGGCGCTCAGATCGGCATCGACGACGATTGAGCCCTGATCGTCGCGGATCAGTGCGAGGCGGCTATTGCTGCCCGTGTTGAGAAGGACGTCGAGCTCCTTCTCCGTGAGGTTCAGCATGGCGTAGTCCGCAGGCTGCGCGCGGATATTTGGCAGCAGGATCTGCGTCGGAACGGCTTCGACGATGGTCTTGCCGGTCCGGGTGCGCTCAAGTTGACTGGCATATTGCGTCATCATCACCGCGACGGTGTTCTGCTTGCGTGCGGTCACGAGCCAGTTCGACAACCGTTCGGCGAAATATGCGTTATCGAGCGCCTTCCAGGCCTCGTCGATCACGATGATGGTGGGGCGGCGGTCCTCGATCTCGCGCTCAACCCGGCGGAAAAGATAGGACAGGACCGCCATCCGTTCCTTGTCGGCCTCGCTGTCGAGAATGCCGGTCAGATCGAAGCCCACGACATCGCCTTTGAGCGAAAAAGTGTCCTCAAGGCTCTGCCCGAAGATCCAGCCATAGCGGCCGTCTTCGGTCCACTCGAGCAGGCGCTGGTGCAGATCGCCGCCATCATCGGTGGACACAAAAAGCGATGCGAAATCCCGCCAGTTCCGCAGGGCCGGGTTTGTGGCCTGCGCGTTTTGGCGCACCACTTCCTGGATGCGGTTGGTCTGTGCGGGCGTCAGGGGCTTGTCAGCGCGGTAGAGCAGCGTTGTGAGCCAGTCCGAGAGCCAGGCCGTGCCGCGCGCATCGGTCTCGGTCCAGAGCGGGTTGAGGCCCGTGGGCTGGCCGGCGTTCAGCGACGCGTACCGCCCGCCATTGGCGCGGACGGCCATCTCCATACCAAGACGGTAATCGAAGACGAAGATCCGTGCGCCTGCGCGACGGGCCTGGGTCATCAGGAAGGCCGACAACACCGATTTGCCCGAACCGGGCCGTCCCATGATCAGGGTATGCCCGCTGGTCGGTTCTTTGTCGGGCGATCCCTGCTCGTGATAGGAAAACCGGTAGGCGCTCTGCTCCGGCGTGGGCAGATAGGTGACGACCCGGCCCCAGGGGGTAAGTGCTGCAGGTTTGCCGAGCTGTGTCCGGTGGAAGGCCGCAAAATCCGCGAAGTTGCGGTTGGTGACGGCGCTGGCGCGGACGCGCTTTGGCTGGTTGCCGGCGTGCTGGCTGAGGTAATGCGCCTTGGCCGCGACCCGCTCGCCGATCATCTTCACGCCTTCGGTCGCGGCGGCATTCACGATCTCTGCGCTGAGGGTTTGCAGTTCTTCGAGCGTGTCGCAAAAGAGCGTCACGACCATGTGATGCTCGCCGAAGCTTTGGCGCTTGGCCTCGAGATCATCGGCGGCGATGTCGAGGGCTTCCAGGAGTGAGAGGGCTGCGTCCTGGCTGGCCTGCATCTGGCGCTTTTGCCGCTTGATGCGGCCCGCCATGAGGTTCGAATTGATCGGCGTGAAGGAGTGCGTCACGATCATGTCGACCGGCAGGTTCAGCATGTCGAACATGGTGCAGGAGGTGCCTTCCGAGTATTCTCCGATGGTGAAGCTCTTGCCGTAGCGGTGGCCCACGACGCCTTCGGAAAGCTCGAAATGATCTCCGTGAAACGTCACGCGGGTATTGGCGACGTTGACGGACAAAAAGCCGTAGGTGTTTGCAGGGTAGAGCGGCAGCTCGGTGCCCGTGTTGAGCGCGCCCAAAAATCCCACCAACTCTCCCGATCCGGCTGACAGCAGGCGTGGCTTGAGCTCGGTAAGCCCCGAGAGGAAGACGTTCACGGCCTCGCCCAGTCGCTGCAGGCGTTTGCGGGTCTCTTCTCTCAGGCGGTCCGGCGCGCTGCGGCTGAGGAACGGCAGGAGGCTTTTCGAGGGCGGGCGGTGAATGACGGTGAGCGTCAGGGTCTTGTCGCGCAGCCCGCTGGTCGCGAGTTTTGCGCGCCAGCGGCGGTCGACCTCTCCCGCGAAGCTGTCCTCACGGATCGGGTCGAGATCCGGTGTGATGGCCTTGGAGACCTTGTGGACGTAATAGCTGAATTCCGGCCCAAGCTGCGCGACGATGCGGGCAAAGAGCGCCGTCACCTTGCCGAGATAGGCATCGTCCGTCGTGTAGCTGTTGATCCCCTCGAGCCGGATGCAGCGGAAGAGCTCGTTGACCCGGGTCCGTACGGTCTGGTCATCGACGAGGCTGACATAGGGCAGCATATGCGCAAGGCGTATCTCGCGCGCATACCATTCCGGCGTCATCGTGCGGGCATCGAGCGCAGCATCACGGGCGTCATCACGGGGCATAGCTGTCCCCGCCATGAATGGACCTATTACGCGTGGGCGGTGTCTCCTGCAGGGCCGTCATCATCACGTCGATGAAACGCGGGTCCCAATCTGCGGCCTTCCACAGCACCGGATAAAGAAGGGCGGCGACACCCAATACCGCGATGTGCTGGACCCAGACGAACAAGAGCACCGAACCGAAGAGCCAGACCATCGCGTACATGATGGGCAGGCCCAGAAGCTTCGGCGGGCGCACGAGGCCGAGAAAGAGAGGCGCGCGCTCAGCCACCGGCAAAGACCGCGGCAACGATGGTGGGGGCGGCGGCAACACCAGCGATGCCCACGAGGACCCAGAGGGCTTGGCGCAGATCGATGATGTTGAAGAACCAGCTGAGAAAGACCCCGAGAACGGCAAGCGTCGCGATGACAACGCCAAGTGGGCCGGTCAGCGCATCGACAATGCCCTGCAACAAGCTTTGGATCGGGGAGAGATCAATGCTCTGGGCGAGGGCGGGTTCGGCAATCAGCAGGAATAGCGCCAGCGAGGCGACAAAGAGGTTTGAAATCTGTTTCATGAATTCGATCCTTCCAATCGGGCCACGACAGCCATGACGCGGGCCACGTGGTTCTGGGTTTCTCGGTAAGGGGGAATGCCACCGTATTGGCGCACAGCGTCCGGCCCGGCGTTGTAGGCGGCCAGTGCCAGCTGCGGGTTGCCGAATTCGCGCAGCATCAAGACGAGGTAGCGGGCTGAGCCATCAAGGTTCTCGATGGGATCGTTCGGGTCGACGCCAAGCTCCTCTGCGGTCCCGGGCATGAGCTGTCCGAGACCAATCGCCCCTGCGGTCGAGACAGCCTCTTGCCGGTAGGCACTTTCAACCTCGATGTTTGCCCGGTAGAGACTGAGCCAGTCAGTGACGGAAAGCGCGGCGCGGCGCAGACCGGGATGGCTGGCATAGCGCAGCCCCGTCGCTTCGATCGCCGCCAGCACCTCGGGGCTTGGCCGGGCGGGGGAGCGTTTGAACCCTGCAGACTGATCAGTGTCAGGACCTCCCGAAGCATCCCCTGTCCCAAGGATCGCCAAGGCCCGGGTTCCCGGACCCATGGCAATCCCATCCTGGTAATGGCGCGCGAAGCTGTCTTGTGAGCGGGACGGGGTAAGAGAGCCGTCGCTCTCCATCACCAGCACCATCTGCGCCGTGGCCGGTGTGGCCAGCAGCCAGAGGAGGTTAGCTGTCAGCGCTCTTGTCTGACGGGGTCTTGGTCGAGGCAGTTTTGTCGGCTGAGGAGAGCTTGTGGCTCCGGCTTGTGCCTGCGACGAGGGGTAGGTCGACATGCGCAAAGCCGAGACCCAGAAAGAAAGACACCACGCCGGAGACGGTCTTGAACTCGCGGATCTTGATGTCGTTGTAGGTCGTTCGGGTGCGGGCAGTGACGAGAAGCTTTTCGACACCCTCGTCCGACACGACGCGCATGATCCAGACCCCGTAATAGCTGGGGCCCTTCTTGTGTGCTGACTCCTGGCACAGGATTTCTGCGCTATAGCCGCTTTCCACGAGCTCGCGGAACCTGGCTTCCGTAACCACATTCGGTGCTTCGATGTCCCAGTTCATGGCCCGGCTCACGCTTTCTCCAATGGCGCGACCCTAGGCATTCCCACTTGAAGCCCAGAGTTACGATAGTATACTATCAACCGCAAGATGTAATATCGTGCTTTAGCTGTAGTTTGGTTGCGCAAACACTAGTCACGGCCAGTGTCTGCGATCAAGGAGATAACAGGTTTGAGAAACCCAAGGTTGACATGCCTGCTCCAATTGCAAGCTATAGTCCTTCTAATCTGCGTTCCCTGGCCGGTTTTGGCGGAATCCTGCTTCGCCCCGGCCCGTCCTTTCCTGCCAAGCGATTCGCAGGCGGCGCGGGACTATGCGGACATCATCCGTGGCGATTTCGAAGACTACATCCAGGATATCCAGAGCTACTTCCGTTGCCTCGACAGCGAACGCGCCCGCGCTTTCGAGGAAGCGCGCGAAGTCAGCGAGGACTATGGCCGATTTCTGCAATTGGTAGGGGATTGATGGGCAACCTCGGGACCATCAGACTTGCAGCCCATGGAAACCAGACGCCGATAACACCCTCATATATCTACTTTTTAGATAACAGATTTCATCCGCTAGCGACGTCACAAAAGGTATGTGACGCGTGGCAAAAACAATCAGAAGCACGGGACAGATGGCACTCTGCCAAGCATTGGTCGACGCCCGCATCAAGGCGGGCCTCGGTCAGGAGGACTTGGCGATCAAGCTCAAGTGCCATCAATCCCTCGTGGCGCGAATTGAAAGCGGCCAGCGCCGGGTCGACGTCGTCGAACTGGTCGTTCTCGCCCGCGCCATCGGCTTTGACCCCTTCAAGGTTCTGGCGATCGTCGACGCCGCCACGGAGCCCGACCACAGAATTTGAGAAAAATGCAAATTTGGGGCGTACCGCTTTGGATGTCCCTTCGTGAAATCCGCTACCTCAAGGAAGAGCAGTTAGCCAACATCCACCAATTGCGTCATGCTGTGCAGGCGAAGCCTGGGAACACGATGCCGCGATTGCAGCGCCAAAGTGCAGGAAGTCAGTAAACAGTGGACGATGATAATGGTGAAGGCGTCGCGATTGCCAATCTGATCGGGACCGACGGGCGCAGCGTTGTTGGTTGGGTTTATAGCTGGACTACAGGCGCGCACGCGGTGATGTGGGACGTCCATGGACCCCAGCCGGTATCGAAAATCCGGCCTGATATAAGTGACGAACAGAAGCAAGAAATCGACTTCGAGGCGCTCATGCGGATCGGAAGAGACGAGGGCGGGTGAGGAGGGCTACCCTGCGGCGTTTGCCGAAATGCCAAACCGCACTGCGACGACTAACGCGCGAGGTGGCATTGCACATGTCCGCGAAACCAATCTTACAGTCCGAGCCATTTTGCTTAAGTTCAGTAGTTCACCTGTTCAAAGCCGTAGTTGCCCTCGTAGTCACGCCAGTCGACGAAAACGGATCGATGATAGATACCGGGGCAATTCTGGCCCCATCGTTCGAGACCGGCATGGGCGGCTGGTAGGGCGGTTATGGAGGACCTCTGCCAGGCGAAGTCACCTTGCGTTCCATATGTGCCGAGGACCACGGTGGCACTACGGTTGCAGTCGCCGTCGCGTCCGGATTCGTGCTGTCGCGCATACCGGACATCAAAGACGCGGATGGACCGCACGAAGTTGAACTCAGGTCCGCTGATATCAATGTCCGCGCGATCTTGAACGAGCCGGAGGGCCTGCTCGGCGGGAACAAGGTAGTCTGGGGCTTCTGAGGTGCGCCAAGCGGCCGCAATTGGGTCAGCGGTATCGTGCGCTGGAAAGGATTGTCGCGGACCAGTGCCGTTGTACTGGAAGAACGCTTCAAAGATGCGGTCTGAACTGTTTGGTGCTGGAGCGGTCTCAAAGGAAGCGCCCATAGGACAGCGCCAGATTTGAAGCGGAGGTTCCACCGGCCAAGGCGTAATGCGTCGGATGAATTCGGCTCGAGCTCTGGCGCATGGCACGGAAGCAGGCCAGCCGCCAGACAGGCACAGAAGGATCGCGCAATCGATCGGGTACGTCTGCGCGCGGGCGG
The DNA here is from genome assembly GCF_001886735.1 of Sulfitobacter alexandrii. Classification (NCBI taxonomy): domain Bacteria; kingdom Pseudomonadati; phylum Pseudomonadota; class Alphaproteobacteria; order Rhodobacterales; family Roseobacteraceae; genus Sulfitobacter; species Sulfitobacter alexandrii. The sequence goes on along the minus strand of NZ_CP018078.1, from coordinate 25,639 downwards.
GTAACGGCAGCGAAAAACCTGTCACGGTCAAAGCGACCGCGACCGGGGGGAGGAGCTTCTTGAGTAAATGGCGCATGCTGTGGAGCCTCCGTGACAGGAGTTCAGCATACATACAATAATATACTCTCGCAACACTAAGTATAACGACGCATAATGAAGTTTATGTAATATATTGGCAGTATCAATCAGCTTTCCTTCGCTAATCAGCAATCCAAGCTTGACCTTCCAGTTGATGGAAGCTTCATCTTAGGAGTCGGCATCATTTTGGAGGGCTAGAGCATGATACAGGTAACAGAACCGCACCCGCGAGAGCAGTCATCCGATCAGGCCAAGGATCCAGTTTGCGGCATGTCCGTCACTATGTCTCCGGAGGCCCGTCAGGCGGATTATGACGGTGAAACCTTCTACTTCTGCTCCGATAAGTGCCAGACCAGGTTCGAGGCCGATCCGATCTACTATGCCTCAGGTACGGCATCGGATCACAGCATGACCCCGAAAGCCGGGACTCAGTACACCTGCCCAATGCACCCCGAGATAGTTCGTGACGAGCCCGGCGCCTGTCCGATCTGCGGCATGGCGCTTGAACCGATGGTGCCGTCGGATGAACCCAGCGAAGAACTGACCGACTTTACCCGCCGAATGTGGATCAGTGCCGCCGCGGCCGTTCCTCTGGTTATCCTGACTATGGGAGAGCTGGTCGGTTTGCCGGTCCGGGACTGGATCGGACATCGGCTGGCGACATACATCGAGTTTGTGTTGGCGACGCCGATCGTGCTGTGGGCGGCGAAGCCGTTTTTCGTGCGGGGTTGGGCGTCGATCGTGAACCGCTCACCCAACATGTGGACGCTGATCGCGATTGGTGTCGGCGCGGCATATCTCTATTCGCTGGTCGCCACGTTCCTTCCTGGTGTGTTTCCGGACGAGTACCGAATGGGCGCGGGTGTCGGCACCTATTTTGAAGCTGCCGTCGTCATCATCACTCTGATTTTCGTCGGGCAGGTTCTGGAATTGCGGGCGCGTGAACGGACCGGCAATGCCATCCGGGCACTGCTCGATCTAACGCCGAAAACCGCGCGGCGTATCCTGCCCGACGGCACCGAATACGACGCACCGCTGGAAAACATCGTGGAGGGAGATCGCTTAAGGGTTCGCCCGGGCGACGCGGTCCCCGTCGACGCCAAGGTCATTGACGGCACGTCTTCCATCGACGAGAGCATGATCACTGGCGAGCCAATGCCAGTCGAAAAAGGCCCCGGCGATACGGTCACCGGCGGCACGATCAACAAGAACGGCTCGCTTGTCATAGAAGCCGCCCGAGTGGGGGCCGACACGATGCTGAGTCAGATCGTCGAGATGGTCTCGAACGCGCGGCGATCCCGTGCACCGATCCAGGGGCTCGCGGACCAGGTTTCTTCCTATTTCGTGCCGACCGTTGTCGTGGTCGCCATCCTTTCCTTCGCCGCTTGGCTCGGCTTCGGGCCCGAACCGGCACTCGTCTTTGCTATCGCCTCGGCGGTGTCAGTGCTGATCATCGCCTGCCCCTGTGCTCTGGGTCTGGCGACCCCGATTTCGATCACGACGGCCGCAGGTCGCGGTGCGCAGGCGGGTGTCCTGATCAAGGACGCCGAAGCGCTGGAACGCATGGCCAAGGTCGATACGCTGATCGTCGATAAGACCGGCACCCTGACCGAAGGCAAGCCGACGCTAACCGATGTGAACGCTTTGGACGACGAGTCCGAAGAAACCATTCTGACCCTCGCGGCTGCCTTGGAAAAAGGCTCCGAGCACCCGCTGGCAGAGGCCATCGTCGAAGGCGCGAAAGAGAGAGGTATCAAAGTCGGCAATGCCGAGAACTTCGAAGCCGTGACCGGCAAGGGTGTGAGCGGAACCGTCTCGGGCCGAGCCGTCGCGCTTGGCAACACCGCGATGATGCGCGACATGTCCCTCGACACCTCCGCAGCAGAGGAGGCAGCGGATGTTCTGCGCAGCGAAGGCAAGACGGCCATGTTAGTGGCCATAGACGGAAAACTGTCCGGCATCGTCGCGGTCGCCGACCCGATCAAGGAAACGACGGCCGAGGCCATCAAGGAATTGCACGAGGCGGGCCTGCGGATAATCATGGCTACGGGTGATAACGAACGCACAGCAAGGGCTGTGGCGCAGCGTCTTGGCATCGACGAAGTCCGGGCCGGCGTTCTCCCGGAAGACAAAAAGGCACTGGTGGACGAGCTTCACGCGAATGGCAAAAAGGTCGCCATGGCCGGCGATGGTGTCAACGACGCGCCTGCCCTCGCGGCAGCGGATGTCGGCCTTGCCATGGGCACGGGTGCGGACGTGGCGGTTGAAAGCGCGGGCATCACTCTCTTGCGCGGCGATTTGAACGGTATCGTCAAGGCACGGACGCTGGCCGTGGCGACGATCCGTAACATACGCCAGAACCTGTTCTGGGCCTTTGCCTACAATACGCTCGGTGTGCCCTTAGCCGCGGGCGTGCTCTACCCGGTATTCGGGCTGTTGATGTCGCCCATGTTCGCCGCCGCCGCAATGAGCCTCTCGTCGGTCTCGGTCATCGCGAACGCGCTCAGACTACGGCGATTGAGGCTTTAGACGATCCGCGTATTGAGCGTGAAGCTGGACGACACTTCTATTTCAGCAAAACGTGTATTGCTGATCTATGAGAACTTCAGCATAGCATGCTGCATGTTATTCAAAACGCGCCTTTTTCTGGTTGCTCTGTTGGTTGGCGCTGTTCTGGTGCAAATCAATCTTGCGTCCATTTCAAGTGTGGACCCAGCGCCTGCTATGGCTATGCAGAGCGATTGCTGCCCGAACGACTGCCCGGACATGCCGGAATGCGACGCTGCCTGCATTTCTACGACGCAATGTCGTGTGGCCCCGATCGTGGCCGAGCTCGAACGAGTGATCCTGGCGAACCTGCCTCGGTCCGGACGTGCCGGGTACGTGCGGACTGAGGCAACGGCGATTCTGCAACAGGCGGACGGCGGATTGCAAAGACCGCCCAAAGCATAGCGGTTCTGGTGCCAGTCGCACCAACAGCCGCGCGCCGATGTAACGTTTAGACCAGTTCCAGGTCGATACGATGGTCGGCGTTCCCGTTGCCCGTCAATACAGGCGTATCATGCCCCGTTATATTCACAGCGCCCTTGCTGCCCTCGTGGTCGCAGCCCAGCTTTCCGTGCCGGTGGCACAGGCCGCTGCATCTGATTACATTCTCGTTCTTGTCGAGACGACTTATCCCTTAGGAGACGATGCGGTTCTAGAAGTTCGTCTGATTGATACCCGCACCAATGCGCCCGTGGAGGGCGCCGTCATCTTTGCCACAAGGCTGGATATGGCGCCGGACGGGATGGAGACGATGACTTCACCGGTCTTGGCGTTACCCGGCGAAGAGCCGGGTCTCTATCGCTTCTCTGCCGATCTGACGATGGACGGAAACTGGCGCTTTTCCGTTGCGGCCAAGGTGCAGGGCGAGATGGAAACCGTTCAGGCACAGATCGTGATCGAGGTACAGCCATGAGCGCCTTTGGCAAACTGGTGCTGATCGCCGTCGTTGGCAGCGCGGCTGGATGGGTTGGCCTTGCGGCGGGCGGCAAAGGCTGGACGCCTGCGATGCTGACGGATGTGGCGCAGACGCAGTTCACAGCACTTTTGGGACGTGAAGCTGATGCGATGCCGGCCGAAATCCGATCGGCGATGGGCCCGATTATCTACTATCGACACCCTGACGGTCTTGCAGAATGGTCCGCGGTGCCGACCGACACCGTCGATGGCAAGGCGTTTCTGCCGGTGCTGGCAAGCGAAGATGTGTCGTTTAACCCAGAGGCGCCCAACCCCCTAGAGGCGAAAATTGGCGAACGAACCGTTCTCTACTACCGGCATCCGATGGGCCTGCCTGATACGTCTCCGGTGCCAAAGCAGGATTCCATGGGCATGGACTACCTTCCCGTTTTTGCCGATGAGGCAAACGATGCCGGATCGGTGACCGTATCGCCCGGCAAACTACAGCGCACCGGCGTACGTACGTCAGTTGCGGTGCTCAAGCCCATGGCAACGACGGTTCGAGCGCCGGGGATCGTCGCGCTAGATGAGCGTCGAGTTAGCGTCATTTCATTGCGTGCGGATGCTTTCATCGAAGAAGTTGAGGATGTAACGACCGGATCAATCGTTGAAGCGGGCGAACCGCTGGCGATGCTCTATTCTCCGGATATCGTCTCGGCGGCCGCACAGTATGTTTCGGACCTGCGAAGTGGTGAAGGGCGCGTGGAAGGCAGCCGTCAAAGGCTGGCAAACTTGGGTGTTCCCGTGTCAGTGATCGACAAGATCGCGGCGGACAGGCGTGCGCCGGTGCAAATCAGCCTGATGGCACCGCGGTCGGGCGTGGTTCTGGAACGAATGGCCGTCGAAGGCATGATGTCCGAGGCTGGCGAAACGCTGTTTCGTATTGCCGATACTGGAGCGCCCCCATTGAAGTGGTCCACTTGGAGGGTTCGGATGAGCCCGATTTCAGGAGGACCAGGGAATGGCAGGGAAACGACCGAAGCCGGAGGAGATCGTCTCGAAGCTGCGCCAGGTTGAGGTGCTGCAGGGCCAGGGAATGTCGATCGCGGACGCCGTCCGCCAGATCGGCGTCACGCAGCAGACGTACTACCGCTGGCGGAAGCTTTACGGCGGGATGGGCCGTGATCAGCTGAAACGCCTGAAGGAGCTTGAGAAGGAGAACCAGCGGCTGCGACGTGCAGTGTCTGACCTGACGCTGGACAAGCTGATCCTGACGGAGGCGGCACAGGGAAACTTCTGAGCCCTTCGCGCCGCCGGCGGTGCATCGACCACGTGCGGCAGGTTCACGGTGTCTCCGAACGCCGGGCCTGCCGCGCTCTTGGCCAGCACCGCTCGACCCAGCGCAAGATCCCGCAAGGCCAGCCGGATGAAGAGCGCCTGACCGACGACATCATCGAGTTGGCCCGCAAGTACGGCCGGTACGGCTACCGGATGATCACCGGCATGCTCAACCAATCCGGCTGGCATGTGAACCACAAGCGGGTCGAGCGGATCTGGCGGCGCGAAGGGCTGAAAGTCCCGCAGAAGCAACCGAAGAAGGGCCGGCTCTGGCTGAACGACGGTTCGTGCGTCCGGCTCCGGCCGGAACGCCGCAACCACGTCTGGAGCTATGACTTCGTCCAGGATCGAACCCACGACGGAAGGATCTTCCGCACACTGAACATCATCGATGAGTTCACGAAGGAGGCGCTGACGATCCGTGTCGATCGCAAGCTCAACTCGACCGACGTCGTCGACGCGCTGACGGATCTCTTCATCCTGCGGGGGCCACCCGAGTTCATCCGCTCCGACAACGGCCCCGAGTTCATCGCTGAGAAGGTACGGGACTGGATCGCCGCCGTCGGCGCCAAGACCGCATTCATCGAACCCGGATCACCGTGGGAGAATGGCTACTGCGAGAGCTTCAACGCCCGATTCCGCGATGAGCTGCTGAATGGGGAGATCTTCTTTTCGCTCCGCGAGGCCCAGATCCTCATCGAGCAGTGGCGGCGCCACTACAACACCGTGCGCCCGCACAGCGCCCTTGGCTACCGGCCACCTGCCCCGGAGAGCTTCATCCCGATGGACCAGAGGCCGGTCATGCACTAACAGTTTGAATGGACCACCTCGTGGGGGCCCTCCACCGCGAGGCCCAGATCCTCATCGAGCAGTGGCGGCGCCACTACAACACCGTGCGCCCGCACAGCGCCCTTGGCTACCGGCCACCTGCCCCGGAGAGCTTCATCCCGATGGACCAGAAGCCGGTCATGCACTAACAGTTTGAATGGACCACCTCGTGGGGGCCCTCCACGATGATCGACGCGGCCATTGTGATGATCGAAAATGCGCACAAACACCTCGAACGGGCCGCCCCTGACAAGCCACGCATCCAGGTGCTGATCGAAGCGGCAAGCGAGGTCGGCCCCGCGCTATTCTTCAGCTTGCTGATCATCACCGTCTCGTTTCTGCCGATCTTTGCGCTGGAAGGACAGGAGGGACGTATGTTCGGCCCGCTGGCCTATACCAAGACGTTTGCAATGGCGTCGGCGGCGTTCCTGTCGCTGACGCTGGTGCCTGCGTTGATGGTGGTTTTCGTGCGGGGTCGGATCATCCCTGAACACAGGAATCCGGTAAACCGCGTGCTGATCGCGGTCTACCGCCCGATTATCGGCGCCGTGTTGAAGGCTAAGAGCCTCACGATCATCGTGGCCATTGCGGCACTGGTAATCACCATCTGGCCCGCGCGCCAGCTGGGGTCTGAATTCATGCCCGTCCTGAACGAGGGCACACTTATGTACATGCCGACCACGCTGCCCGGGCTGTCGGTCACCAAGGCCGCCGACTTGATGCAGACCCAGGACCGCATCATCAAGACCTTCCCCGAAGTGCTGTCGGTTTTTGGTAAAGCAGGCCGCGCGCTGACTGCAACCGACCCGGCACCGACGGAGATGTTCGAGACGATCATCCAGCTCCGCCCGGAAGACGAATGGCGTCCCGGTGTGACCATTGAAAGCCTGCGACAGGAAATGGATGCCGCGCTGCAATTTCCCGGCGTATCGAACGCCTGGACGATGCCGATTCGGGCACGCATTGATATGCTGGCCACCGGCATCCGCACACCAGTGGGGATCAAGGTCTTCGGTTCCAGCCTGACCGAGATGGAAAAGGTCGCCCGTGAGGTGGAAGCCGTGGTCCGCACGGTGCCTGGAACGACCAGCGCCTATGCCGAACGGGTGATCGGCGGCTATTACCTTGACATCACCCCGGATCGTACAGCGCTCGGCCGCTACGGTCTGTCGGTGCAGGATGTGCAGGAGGTGATCGGCATGGCATTGGGGGCCAAGGCCATCACGCAGACCGTCGAGGGCCGCGAGCGCTACGACGTCGCAGTGCGCTATCCGGCGACACTGAGGTCCGATCCGGAGGCCATCGGACGCGAGGTTCAAGTGGCGCTGCCGGGCGGTGGCACAATTCCACTTGGGGACGTAGCCACCATCGAACGCACCCGTGGGGCCACTTCGATCCGCACCGAAAACGGACAGCTTGCCGTCTATATCTTCGTCGATATCGTCGGACGCGATCTGGGTGGCTTCGTGGCCGAAGCCCAGGCGGCGGTCGCGGCGTCCGTCACCCTGCCCCCCGGCTATTCCTTGGGCTGGAGCGGGCAGTTCGAGTACCTTGAACGTGCGAAACAGCGGCTGGCCACAGTTGTGCCGTTAACGCTGGCGCTGATCTTTCTGCTGCTTTACCTGAACTTCCGCCGTCTGACGGAAACGCTGATCGTGATGCTGTCGCTGCCCTTCGCGCTAGTGGGCGGCATTTGGCTGATGTGGTTCATGGGCTTCAACATGTCGGTTGCGGTGGCCGTCGGGTTTATCGCGCTGGCCGGGGTGGCGGCTGAAACCGGTGTGATCATGTTGATCTATCTCGATCAGGCGTTGAATGAAGCGCGTGACCGCGCGGGCGGCCGCGACCTGACCCGCGACGAACTCTACGCCGCGATCATGGTGGGTGCAGTAGACCGCGTTCGCCCCAAGATGATGACAGTTGTCGCAATCATGGCCGGCCTGATGCCGATCCTATGGGCGCATGGCACCGGGTCCGAGATCATGCAGCGCATCGCCGTTCCAATGATCGGCGGGATGGTGTCGTCAACTTTGCTGACCCTGATCGTCATTCCGGCGGTTTATGCCATCATCAAAGGCTGGAGCCTCAAGAAGGCCGGTACAGCGCCTGATTTGGCCCTCGGGCAGGCCGCAGAATAAGGGCAACAGCATTAAAGAGGCATTGGGAATCGAGATGAATGCTTGAAACCTATGGCGTCAGAGCGACTTCAACGACGCGAATGGTGGTACTGCCGTCCGCGCCGCTGATTGGTTGCGTCCAGGCCACAAACGCCCCGGTTCCGCCAAGCGCCATCCTCGGAAAACCGACCGATCCGCCGCCTCGATTGATGTGGAGCGCCTGAGGCGCGACACATCCGGCATCTGGCGTTACGTGGCACATGACGATCGCTTCACCGCCTCCCACATATTCGATCCAGAGCGCCAATGCGCTGCCATCTGCAAATTGCAGGACGTCCACCCGACCTGCGGCTGCGCCGAGGTCAATGCGGAGCGGTTCGTCGAACTGCGCACCGCCATCGTCCGAAAAGGCGATACGAACCTTCGGCTCGTTCTCGGCTGCCGTGAACCAGATAACGGAAATCCTGTCGCCCATGGTATCAATGGCCGGGCCATTGACGGGGCATCCGGCGATTTCCCATCCGTCGTTATGGATCGTGGCGGGCTCCGTCCACTCCCCGTCGGCCTGCCGGACAGCCGATATATCGCGAATTTCATCTGCGGTTCGGTCACGATAGACGGCCACTATGTCGCCCGAGCCTGTCCGGGCTGCGGACGTCTGACAACACGTACAGGTGCGCACATCCAACAAGCTTTCTGCATTCAACGTCCCGTCGGAGTTGATCTGCCGCGCGCGCAACTGCATCGCATTCTCGAAGCTCTCGCCTTCCGTCTGACTGTCATACTCGCGGCCATCCAGCCATAAAGCCGTCAATCCGCCGAACTGGTCGGGTACCAACGAAACAAAACCATGCTCACGTTGGGACCTGTCATCGTGAGGGACAATCGGGTCCGTCCAGCTTCTGCCTTCATCTTTGGAAAAAGCGATTTTGACGTCGTATTGGTAATCGCCCGGTCCATTCAGCTCTAGCCATTGTGCCGCCAAACCGCCACCAGCAAGCGCCACTACCGAAGGGAAGTCGGCCCAGTTGATGTAAGTCTTTGACGATACATTAATTGTGCGGACGTCCGACCACTCACTGCCGTTGAGGATGGCCATGCGAACTTCCGCTTCGGTTCCGCTTTCTTCGGTCCAGCTCAGTAAAACCCTGCCATCCGACAAGGGTGCGAGTGATGGTTCGCGCGCATTGATGCCAACAGGTGATCCGCGGTCGGTCAATCTGAATAAACCGGTTTCCTCCGCGTATGATGCGGTGGACGAAGCGAACAATGCACCAAGGATCAGAGTCGACGCAGCAGAACATTTAATCATGAACAGAATTTTCCCACCAGCTATTGCTTTTCTGTGGCAACCCGAATGCTAATTGGCCGTGAGCCAACTCCCATTCTTTTGACCGACGAAAATGCTTAGTCAATTCCGTTGGTCCGCTGCAAAGCTCGAATGTACGCCACGATAGCAAGGATGTCTGAGCGCGTCACGCCTTCAACCGCTGGCATGTTGCCAAATTCCCAGTGGTGCGCCCGAACTCCATTCTGCGCTGCGAGGACAAACGCCATGTCGCCGTGGTGGCTGGGTTCATAGATCTTGTGAACAAGCGGAGGAGCGATGCCATCTTGGCCCTGCGCGTTTCGACCGTGGCAAGCGGAACAGACCGCATCATAAGCGCTTGCGCCGATTTGCTCCTGCTCTGTGAAACTGTTTGGTAGCTTGACAGTAGCGAGAGCACCCGCGGAAAGCGCGATGCCCTCCTCCCTCTGGACGCCCGTCCGAGTGTGGCTCGGTTGCACAAAGAACCATACTGCTGCAGCGACGGCGACCAGAGCGAAAAATATCGCTGCCCATCTCATACTATCAAACTCTTTCATGATGTTGCGATGGCCCCCTGCCTTTTTAGAGACGAAGCCGGGCATCTCAGTGGGGCTTGCTCGAATTGACTGACCTCCTGCGGCATGGTGTTGTCTGCTTGAACAATTGCGGATTGCTGGATCGATTTGTTGAAAAAGGTCGTGATTTCGTGGTACCGGATCCGCGTGTCTTCCAGCGTCTGATAGTAATTGAAGAGTTCTTTAAGCGGTGCCGAGAAGTCTTTGTGTGCGGCTAGGACGGCCACCAGGGCACCGAGTGTAATACGCCCTTCGATGACGAAATATCCTCCCAATGAGTAGAACAGGAATGGGGTCAGCGCGGTTAGAAAATTGTTGAGGGCCTTGATGAAGAACTTCAGGCGGAAAATCTTCCTGCGGACGTGCTCAAGCTCTCTAAAACTCGCTCCGGCCGGTAGCAGTCCGGTCGGATTGACCTGCCGTTCATGCAGCTGTTCGCTAAGCTGTCTGCCGAGCTGTCGGACTTCCTTGATTCTTGTACGTGAAAGGGCGTTGACACGCCGCTGTAGCTTGGGCAGCAGCACGAGCTGGATTGGCAGCACCGTCAGTGCGGCGGCACCCAACACAGGGTCCTGAACGAACATGAAAAACAGGATCGTCAACAGTGTACCACCTTGTAGGATTGGCAGCGTGAGGACATCTGCCGCGAAGCCACCTATGGGCTCAACTTCCTGTGCGAGAATAGGGACGATTTCGCTCTGGTTTCGGGAGTCGGGATCGCTGCGCCATTGCCGATAGACCAGCAGCCGGAAGCGCCGCAGAAAACGCTCAGCTACAAATCCCTTGAACACGTTAAGGCCATATTTGTTTAGCCCATTCAGGATGATCGCCAAAAGGTAGAGACCACAGAGAAGCATTAGGAAAACGACCTGATCGACGTCTCGTCCCAAAACGGCAACGGGGAAACGATCAGAATCCAAAGCGTTGTTTACGATCTGCTTTGGCAGTTCGAGGGTCAAATATAGAATAGGCATCGCGATGAGGCTGACTACAATCATCAATGCCTGCTGCCTTCTGGAGTAGCGCAGGACCGTGCTGAAAAGACTGCCTTCAAGCCCCCGTATGGGTTCGGGGTGGAACGTAGAGGTGTGACGGCGCTTCCAAAGCTTGAAAATGCCGCGAATAGCAAGATATGAGCCGACAGTGATCAGCAGCGCGGGTGCCAAGACCAGTATCAGATGAATGAACGGGTGAACCCAGTCTGGCGTCGCATCGCTGTAGTCGTACCCAAACGCGGCAGATACGTTGTGTACAAGCACGTGATACCTGTCCAGGAGTGACATCAAAAACTCTAACCCTTGGATTTCGGCGCAAGGTGATCGTGCACGATGATGACGCCCCACATGCCCGCTTCCCGGTGGCCGGGTATCAAGCACACGAACTCCAGGTTTGTCATATCGGAGAACTCCCAGATCAGGTCGGCATTTTGTCCACTTGGGATCAAAACCGAGTTGGCGCGATCATGTTGCATATCGGGGTGTTCGCGCATCCACTGCTGATGTTTCGCAATTTCGTCAAAGGAGCCGAGAAAGAACTCGTGATCCAGAGCGCCGGTATTGCCGATCAGAAACCGAACGACCGATCCCTTTTCAATCTGGATCGCGTCCGGCTCGAAGAGCATGTATCCGCTTTCTGTCTCCCTGATGGATATTTCGATCGTCCGGTCGAATGAGGAACCGACACCGGGCTTCCCGATCGCATCATGGCCAGGCAATTCAAAGGCCCGCGCATGAGGTTGCTGGCCTTTGCCACTGGAAGCGTTCACTGAGAAAGCCGGAAAGACGAGCACAAGGGCGGTGGTGCAGATTATCAGGAAATTCATAGTGCTCGGCTACCTCCGTAGCGCTTGATTTTATTGCCTCAAAGCGTTGGGGCCGGGCGTGTTCGCCTCGGCCCCATTGTCTATCTTCACTTCATCTGCGTGACAGTAAGCTTGCCCTTGACCCGGTCGGCAACGAACTCGATGTCCTGACCTTCCGCCATCTTGGCCATCATCGCTTCGTCCGCGCGGAACACCATCGTCATCGCGGGCATATCGAGGTTGACCAGAGGGCCGTGGATGATTGTGACCTTGCCGGCCTTTGCGTCGATCTTCTTGATGGTCCCGCTCGTATATTCCACGTCAGCCTCAGCCATCTGGTCCCCCACTGAGACCGCGCGGTGCATTCCGGATTCGTAGTGACCCGGAATCAGGCACGCCGCTTCGAACGTACCAGCATTCGCGAACGTCCAGACGACCTCACCCGAAGCGCCCGCATCGAGACGGATTCGGTTCGGGTCGTCGTGTTCCATATCCATCTTGGCCATTTCGATCTTGTGCTCGGCGTTGCGCTCGACTGTATCAAGGACGAATTCATGCTCCAGCTCACCCTTGTTCGTGATGTTGAAGCGGATGGTTTCACCCTCCTTGATGGTCATCTCTTCGCTCTCGATCAGCATTTCGCCTTCGTCGTTTTCGAGCAGAGTGACATCAATTGTGCGGTCCACATTGGCGGCTTCACCTGGCATGCCGATCATCATTGCGGCCGGCTTGGTCTCACCGTGCCCGCCACCATGTGTGCCTGCGGCAAATGCTGGTGCCGAAAGCACCAACGCGAAGCTTGTCGTCAAAAGAAGATTTCTCATTTCATTGTCCTGTAGGTTGGTTTGGTTGGAGTTGACGAAGGGCCGTTCAGCCCTTCGAGTTTGGTTTTGGTGTGAGAATGGTCTTTGGACTGTTGTTCGAGGCGAACTCGGGCAATTCGCCGGTCCATTCGTAGGCCATCTCGCCCGGAGGATTTTCGTACCAGCCGGGATCGGAGTAATCGTCCGCGTCGATGCCGTCCCGCACCTTTACGACCGAAAACATGCCGCCCATCTCGATGGGGCCGTAGGGGCCCCAACCCGTCATCATCGGGATGGTATTATCGGGCAGCGGCATTTCCATTTTCGCCATGTCCCCCATGCCGGACATGCCCATAGGCATGTATTCCGGCTGGAACTGACGAATCTTCTGGGTCAGCGGTTTCTTGTTGACACCGATGAACGTCGGCACATCGTGACCCATGGCATTCATCGTGTGGTGCGACTTGTGACAGTGGATCGCCCAGTCACCCAGATGGTCCGCGACGAACTCATAGGCGCGCATCGCGCCCACGGGGATGTCGATGCTGACCTCGGGCCATTGCGCGGCTTCCGGCACCCAGCCACCATCGGTACAGGTGACCTTGAAGTCATAGCCGTGCATGTGGATCGGGTGGTTTGTCATCGTCAGGTTGCCGACGCGCACGCGCACCTTGTCGCCCTTGTTCACGACCAGCGGATCGATGTCGGGGAAGATCCGACTGTTCCACGTCCACAGGTTGAAGTCCGTCATCGTCATGATGCGCGGCACATATGTGCCGGGATCGATGTCAAAGGCATTCAGCATGATCAGAAAATCGCGATCCACCGGCATGAAGGTGGGATCCTTGGGGTGGACCACGAACATGCCCATCATCCCCATCGCCATCTGCGCCATTTCGTCGCCATGGGGGTGATACATGAAGGTTCCCGATTTGACCAAGTCGAACTCGTAGACAAACGTTTTTCCTGGCGGGATGCTGGGATGACTCAACCCGGAGACCCCATCCATGCCCGAGGGCAGGATGAGCCCGTGCCAATGCACCGTGGTGCCTTCCGGCAGCTTGTTGGTGACGTAGATGCGGACCCGGTCGCCTTCGACTGCTTCGATCGTTGGACCGGTGGACTGGCCGTTGTAACCCCACAAATGCGCAATCATGCCGTCTGCAAGTTCGCGCTCTACCGGTTCGGCGACGAGGTGAAATTCCTTGACCCCGTTGTTCATCCGGTGCGGCAGGGTCCACCCGTTCAGCGTGACCACAGGTGTGTAGTCCGGCCCTGACGACGGACGCGCCGTAATCGCCGTTGCCGCACTGTCCATCTGCGCGGCTTCGGGGAGGCCCATGTTCAGGGTTTGACCCCAGGCTTTTGAAGAGACCAGCGTTGCACCTGCGGCGCCGGCTCCGAGTAATTGACGTCTGTTCAACATGTCAGTTCCTTTCAGTGTCCTGCGCCGCCACCGGCGGCAAGCGTTGCGCCTTCTCCACCAGCACCACCGCCGCCTTCGCCGCCGCCATAGATCGCGGCGGTCAGATCGGCCTGTGCCATATAGAATTCGCGTTTTGCATTTGCCGCTTCCAGGGATGCGCCAAGTTTCTCGCGCACGTCCGTCAGCAGCTCGAAAGTGTTGGTGATCATGCCGTTGTAGGACAGCAAACCCTCTTCTTCGACGGTCGTGCGTAGCGGCACCAGAACGTCGCGATAGTGGCGCGCGATTTTGTATGCGGCATGATAGGAGGCTTCAGCACCCCGCGCTTCGGACCGGACGTTCACGGCCTTCTCTGCGAGCACGTTGGCCGCTTGTAAGTAAGACAACTCCGCCTTGCGCATCCGGGCTTTGCCGGTGTCGTAGATCGGGATCGCGAACTCCACTTCCACCTGAGGGGTGGTCACGGTTTCCGTTTCTCCGTCCTCAATTTCCCGCTCCGCCTCGAACCCGGCAATGAACTCAAGATCGCTGACAATGCGGGTCTGATCGGTCAGCCCAAACGCCTTGGCCTGCGCTTCCAGGCCAAGTTTGGCAACACGCAGATCCACCCGGTTTCGGAGCGCCTTGGCCTCGATGTCGGTCACACGGCCGACAGAACGCGGCAGTGCAGGAAGGGCATCTGGCACATAGTAATCGACTTCGGTGCCCCAGAGACCCATCAACCTGGTCAAAGCCTCCTTGGACCGAGTGGCGTTCAATCGTGCCTGTGCAAGTTGCCCCGCCAGTTCGGCATTGAATGCCTGTTCGCGGGCCTGCCCAGCTTTGTTGAGTGCGCCGGTCTCGCCCAACCTCATCGCCAGTTCAGAGCCGGCGTCAGAGGTCGCTTTCGCGCGCCGCAGATAACTCACTGCCTCGAAGGCGGCGACTGCATCGACCCATGCCTTTCGCGTCTGATTTGCCAGTGCGAGTGTGTCGTTCACGGCATTGAGCTGAGCCTGCCGGAAGCTTGCATCAGCAATGGCCATACGCTGTTTACGCGTGGTGGCATCGAGGACGTTCGACCGGATCAGCCCTTCGATCGCCCTGTAGGCACCGAGTTCAGGCGCACCGATTCCCAAGACACCAATTGAGACGATCGGGTTTTCCGGCGTCGATTGCTGCCAAGCCTCAGCGGCCGAGAGGCCAACATTGGCGTAAGACGCTTGCAGACCCTTATTGTTCAGCAGCGCAACCTGAACCGCCGTATCGGCCGAGATCGTCTTCCGATGCACCATGCTGTGCACCTGTTTCTTGAGAGCTTCGTTTTCGGCCTGGGTTTCGGCGAAGGCCGTCCGTTTGCCGATGGCCGGTGTGACCTGGCTGGAAATGTTGGCGAAGCCGGCTTTCGGTTCCGTGTAGATACCCGGTACTGCGGTAGCGCAGGCACCCAAAATTAGGGGAAAGCCAAGAACCAGCGGAATCTTAGATACCCGCATCAGTTGCCCTCCGTCTGCTCTTGATTGACGGAACGCCAATCACGGGGGCCGGTCGGACCACGATAGGTGTAGCCAGCCAATGGATCTTGATAGCTGATCGGAGACGAAACGGTCGCGTTGACGACGGCCTGTTGTGTCGCGATGATCGGCAAGGGAGTTGGCTCATAGGCGCACGCGCCAAGCCCGAGGGCCGAAGCCCCCATCAGTAGATGAGTTTTCATGAACGTGACCTGATTGAAGAACGATGTCTCACGCAGAGTCTGCGCAAGGCTCACACCCGGATTGGGCGCCGTTTCAGATCAGGAATCGAGGGGGCCGCAGAAACCCTGATGTTTCGAAGGAATGCGTCTGACCGCTCAGGATCATATATTCCTTCGCAGCAATAGGATCCGGGAATACCAAGTCTGCGTCTGGAATGACGACAGAAATGCATATTCCGTTACAACACTGAGTTGATTGATGCTCTGTTTCACCAATGTCGGAGGATATGTCATCCACGTCAACTGTCGCCGGATGTTTCATGTGGTCGGCGTGGATATCAGTTCCCTGACCAACTGTCGGTTCGCTGAGAAGGGCGCTGATCGATCCAGAATGCTGACCATCATGCATTCCCGAGGCCGCGTGTGCCGCAGAAGGTGGAGACAGAACCAATGCCAACGCAAAAGCGAAGCAAGTGAGGAATTTCACCCATACCGAAGTGGCGACACGCATTCTCATGAACGGAAACTTGGACGTTTTGACAAATTAGTCAACGCTTACAGCGCGGGAAGGTTTGGCACATTCTAGCGAGGCAGGCGAATTCTTGCTGCGAGCGCTCAAAACTGTTGCGCAATAGATACATAGCAACGTTCACCAGTCAGACAGAAGACGCGAAAATGGTAGTGAGTACTTCAGTAATGACTGGAAGTGCCGGGACTAACTCAGTCTTTGCGATCCGTAGCCCGCATCGTGAATCGCTGCCTTCAGAGCGCTTTCATCCAATGCGCTATCTACCTCGACGGAACGCGCAGTCAGGTCACAGGTGACAGTCGCGTGTGGGTCTATCGTCACAATGGCCTTCTCTATCGACGCGGTGCAATGTCCGCAGTTCATGTCCGGCACGCTGAACCTAATCATCACGATCTCCTTCTTACTGCTGCCATCTAGGTCGTTCCCCTATGGGAAGGTCAATGCCCGAAAAATTCCTCGATGCATCTGTTGACCTTCCAGCGAATGGAACCCTTATCTCTCGGAGGACCAGGATCAGGAGTCACCCATGTCGGATTCGCATACCCTTCGACTTTCCCTGCAGAACATGTCCTGCGCCTCTTGCGTCGGGCGGGTGGAGCGTGGGCTTTCCGGCCTGCCGGGCGTCAGCGACGTTCGAGTCAACCTCGCCACCGAGACCGCCCAGGCGCAGATCGACAGGCCGGGCCGCATCTCGGACATCGTCGAGAAGCTGGAAGAGATCGGCTATCCCGTCCGGACACAGAGCGTTCGCCTGAACGTGGCCTCCATGTCCTGCGCGTCCTGCGTCGGGCGGGTGGACAAGGCGCTGGCGGCTGTGCCGGGCGTGCTGGATGTGAACGTCAATCTGGCTTCGGAAACTTCGACGGTGACCTATGTCGAAGGCGCGGTCGCGGTCGCCGACCTGCTAAAGGCGGCGGGTGACGCAGGCTATCCCGCGACCCTGCCGTTGGACAGCGCGCCGGAAGACACGAGTGTCCGCAAGGATGAAGAGGCGCGGAGGCTGGCCCTCAGAACCGCGCTGGCGGCGGCGCTCGCTTTGCCTGTGTTCCTGCTGGAAATGGGCGCGCACCTGATCCCCGGCATGCATGGTCTGATCGGCGACACGATCGGCCATCGGGCAAGCTGGCTGATCCAGTTCGTCCTGACCACGGTGGTTCTGCTCTGGCCGGGGCGCAGCTTCTACACGCGCGGGTTTCCAGCCCTGCTCAAGCGTGCGCCGGACATGAACAGCCTTGTCGCGGTCGGCACTTCTGCTGCCTATCTCTATTCTCTCGTGGCGCTATTCGCGCCCGCGCTGCTGCCCGAAGGGTCGCGTGCCGTCTATTTCGAGGCGGCGGCAGTCATCATCGTGCTAATCCTGCTGGGCCGCTGGCTGGAGGCCCGCGCGAAGGGCCGAACCGGGGCCGCGATCCAGAAACTGCTGGGCCTTCAGGCCAAGACCGCCCGCGTGATCGTGGACGGGGAACCGCTGGATGTGGCCATCGAACGCATCGCCGCGGGTGACATCCTGATCGTGCGTCCCGGAGAGCGGATCGCGGTGGACGGCGAGGTGACCGAAGGCATTGCGCGTGTCGATGAGAGCATGATCACGGGAGAGCCGGTGCCGGTCGCCAAATCCGTGGGCGATCCCGTGACCGGCGGGACCGTCAACGGCACCGGCGCCTTCCAGTTCCGCGCGACGCGCGTGGGGGCGGATACGACGCTGGCGCAAATCATCCGTATGGTCGAAGAGGCGCAGGGGGCCAAGTTGCCCATCCAGGGTCTGGTGGATCGGATCACCCTGTGGTTCGTGCCCGCGGTCATGGCGCTGGCGCTGCTGACGGTGATAATCTGGCCACTGGTCGGGCCGTCGCCCGCCCTGTCCCTTGCGCTGGTCGCCGGCGTTTCGGTGCTGATCATCGCCTGCCCCTGCGCGATGGGGCTGGCCACGCCGACCTCAATCATGGTGGGCACCGGCCGTGCCGCCGAAATGGGTGTGCTGTTCCGCAAGGGCGATGCGCTGCAACAGCTTTCTACCGTCGATGTGATCGCGCTGGACAAGACCGGCACGGTGACCGAAGGCCGCCCCGAACTGACCGATCTGGTTTTGGCCGACGGCTTTGACCGGGCCGAGGTGCTGGCGCTGGTCGCGGCAGTTGAAGCGCAATCGGAACATCCCATCGCCGAGGCCATCCTGCGGGCGGCAGAGGCCGAGAACGTTGCCGGGCACGAGGCGCGGAACTTCACCTCCATCACCGGCCACGGTGTCCGGGCCGAGGTCGCGGGCCGCGAGGTGCTGGTGGGGGCCGACCGTCTGATGACCCGCGAAGGGCTGGACATCGGCGCGCTGGCGGACGCGGAACGCCGCCTGGCCGAACAGGGCCGTACCGCGCTTTACGCCGCTATCGACGGACGCGTTGCCGCCATGATCGCCGTAGCCGATCCGGTCAAGCCGTCCAGCGCCGCGGCCATCCGCGCCTTGCACGATCTCGGCCTGAAGGTCGCCATGATCACCGGCGACAAGCGCGAGACGGCAGAAGCGATCGCGCGCGAGACCGGCATCGACCATGTGATCGCGGGTGTGCTGCCGGATGGCAAGGTCGCGGCATTGGACGATCTGCGCGGCACGGGCCAGCACATCGCCTTTGTCGGCGACGGCATCAACGATGCACCCGCGCTTGCCCATGCGGACGTGGGCATCGCCATCGGCACCGGCACCGACGTCGCCATCGAATCCGCCGATGTGGTGCTAATGTCGGGCGATTTGCGCGGCGTGGTCAACGCGCTGGAAGTGTCGCGGCGTACGATGCGCAACATCCGCCAGAACCTGTTCTGGGCCTTCGGCTACAACGTGGCCCTCATTCCGGTGGCGGCGGGGCTGCTCTACCCGGTGTCGGGCCTGCTGCTGTCGCCGGTGCTGGCGGCTGGGGCAATGGCGCTCAGCTCGGTCTTCGTACTGACGAACGCGCTGCGCCTGCGCCGCGTCCGCCCGGCGATGGACGAGGCGGCGAAGGCCGCGACCGACCCCCGCATGTCTCCCGTCCCGGCTGAATGAAACAAGGAGAATACGATCATGAATATCGGAGACGTGGCCGACCTGTCCGGCCTTCCCGCGAAGACCATCCGCTACTACGAGGACATCGGGCTGGTCGAGCCGCTGCGCAGTGCCAACGGTTATCGCAGCTTCCGGCAGAGCGACGTCCACAAGCTGGCATTTCTCGGCCGGGCGCGCGCCTTGGGCTTCACCATCGAGGACTGCCGGAGCCTGCTGAAACTCTATGCCGATACCGAACGCGCCAGCGCCGAGGTCAAGCAGATTGCTGAGGAACACCTCGACCGGATCGACCGGAAAATCGCAGAATTGACCGAGATGCGCGCGACGTTGTCGCACCTTGTCGATGCCTGCGCTGGCGATCACAGGCCTGATTGTCCGATTCTCGCAGATCTGGCTATGGAAGAGGATAAGACCCGGACCGCCAGGGCAGCGGATTAAGCGGGCTTAGATATGTTCCGCAGCGGGCAGCGCCACCCATACGGTGCGACTGACTGTAGTTATTTCGGAACATTCCAGCGCGGGAAAGTTGTTCCACCTCTAGACTTCACGATTTCGAGAGAGGACAACTTCATGTCATATGGCCGCTTTTTCGCGATGATCGCCACATCTACCGTCGTCATGTTCGGTCTGATGTATCTCAATACCTACCTCTGGACGCATGTGTTCTGGTCGGAAACGCGGGCCTACATGGCTCTCCTGATGGGTGCCACCATGGCGATCATCATGCTGGGCTTCATGCTGTCGATGTATTCCAGCAAGATGGCTAACGCCACCATCTTCATCGGTGCCGCTGTGGTCTTTGCCGCCTCGCTTTGGCTGGTCCGCAGCCAGGTGACGGTGGGCGACACCAGCTACATGCGGGCAATGATCCCGCACCACTCGATCGCGATCATGACCTCCAGCCGCGCCGATATCTCGGACCCGCGCGTGCGCAAGCTGGCGGATGAGATCATCTATGCGCAGGACAAGGAAATCGCCGAGATGCGTTATCTGGTGAACGATATCGACGCCAACGGTGACAGTCCGGCACAGTCAGAAAGCGGACCGACGCAGATCATGAGCCTTGACGAGGCGCTATCAACCCCGGAAGTCGCCATTCTCGACCTCGAATTTCTTACTACGGAGGACATTGCGCAGATGTTTCCCGGCGGCGCCGCGTGCACGTTCACCTACACCACCACAAGCAGGCCTGCGCTGGCGGTGGGCCGCATCGACGGTGGGAGTGTAGCTCTCGCCAAGATCAGCGGCGATCTGGTGCGGCTGGAGGCTGGCGACGCCGGAAGCACTTGGGGCACGGAAGGCATGACAGTGGCGTTGAGCGCGCCGAGCGGACCCGGCATATTGGACGCAAATAGTGGCGAAATGCAGGACGCCGATCTCGTTCTCGAACTTGGGTCCGGTCTGCGTGCAGGGTATCGCGGATATTACGGTTGCGGTGCCTGAACCAGAAACTGGAGGAAACACCATGCCGAAAGACGCATCGAAATCAGCCCAACTCTACCGGATGGTCATGCAGGATCATCTTTGCCCTTACGGTCTCAAGTCCAAAGACCTGCTTGAACGGGAAGGGTACGAGGTCGAGGATCATCACCTGACGACACGTGAGGAAACCGATGCCTTCATGGAAAAGCACGGGGTCGAGACCACGCCGCAAACGTGGATCGGCGAGGAACGGATCGGCGGCCATGACGATCTGCGGGTGCATTTCGGTCTCGACGCGCCGGAAAGCGAACGCTCGGACACCTCCTATCAGCCAGTGATCGCGATTTTCGCCGTCGCGTTCCTGATGGCGCTCGGCCTGTCGTGGTACAGCTTTGGAACCATCCTCAGCCTGCGCGCGCTGGAATGGTTCATAGCGATCTCGATGTGCTTGCTTGCAGTGCAGAAGCTTCAGGATGTGGAAAGTTTCTCGACCATGTTCCTGAATTACGACCTGCTGGCGCGCCGCTGGGTGCGCTACGGCAAGATCTATCCTTTCGGAGAGGCATTCGCCGGCATCCTCATGGTCGCCGGGGCGCTCACCTGGCTTTCGGCACCCGTGGCCTTGTTCATCGGCACCGTCGGCGCGGTATCGGTGTTCAAGGCGGTATACATCGACAAGCGCGAATTGAAATGCGCCTGCGTCGGGGGCGACAGCAACGTGCCGCTGGGGTTCGTCTCGCTCACCGAGAACCTGATGATGATGGTCATGGGCATCTGGATGCCGATCCGGGTCTACCTGATCGGCTGACGGCCCCGCGACCTCTACAGAGGCGCGGCGTGTACGACCTTGCTGAGTGGTGGAGATGATCCTCACCTACCAGCCATCGCGCCAAGAGCTGGTTCGAGGTTCGTCAGCCGATCGTCGCGAGAAAGGGAAACGTCCCCAGCAGCCAATAGGCAAACCGTGACAGTTGCCCGGTCATGATGGCAACTCCCATGATGATCATGGCAACACCCGCGCCCTTGTAGAGCCAGCGACCGGCCTTGCCGATCTGCCTTACCCGCGCGGCGATGGCATCGGTGAACAGCGCCGCCAGCAGGAAGGGCACGCCCAGCCCGGCGGAATAGATCGATAGCAGCCAGATGCCGTCCGACATGCCGCCGGAGGTCGAACTGAGCGTCAGGATCGCGCCGAGGATCGGTCCGATGCAAGGTGTCCAGCCGAAGGCGAAGGCTAGTCCCAGCACATAGGCCCCGAGCGGGCGACCGCCGGGAATGTCGAGATTGAAACGGGTATCGCGCGAGAACGCATCCAGACGAAAGACACCCAGCATGACCAGTCCGAACAGAATGATGATCGCGCCTCCGATATAGTTCAGCTCGGTGCGCCACGTCAGCAGCAGGGACCCGAGCGCGCTGGCCCCGGCCCCGAGGGCGACGAAGACCGTCGAAAAGCCCAGGACAAAGCAGGCACTCAACCCGAGCGCCCCGGCGCGCGCCCGCAAGCCGACCGACCGCGTCGTGCGCAAATCCGGCTGACCGGCGATATAGGATACGTAGCCCGGCACCAGCGGCAGGACGCAGGGTGACAGGAACGAGATGGCTCCCGCCAGAAACGCCGCGAAGATGCCGATGCCGGATATGTCCATCATGCCTCACGATCGGCGCTGAAAGTCTGCGCAGCCCACCAGAACGCGACCAGCGGGATCACGATCCATTGCAACACAGGTGACAAACCCGCATCGAGGACCGGAATGATCGGCATCAGGTCCGAATAGGCCCAGGCCGCGCGGATCACGATGTTGAGCCATTCGCTGAACAGCGTGTATCCGAGCCCGAACACCACCGTCAGGACGGTCACAGACCGCCGCGTCGAGGCGACCAGAGGCCAGCCCTGGCCCGACAGCATGAGGGCAAGCATCAGCGCGCTCATGGCGATTAGGATATCGCCACCCGTGCAATGGACGGCTGCGAAGACAATCTCACCCCAGGTGCCCTCGTTCCAGATCGTGTAGAGCGGCATATGCGCGAACTCCCAGATCAAGTTGGCCGGGATGATCACCGCAAAATACCGACGCAGAGCTGTCAGGGAAATTCCGTCTGTCGAGGACAGCCTGACGCCAGTCGCGACGACACTCATTGAAACACACCTGTCAGCCGGTCCCACCAGCTGGGCTCCCGGCGTCGATGCTGGGCGTTGTTGGTCAACTCGCTGACATAGAGGATCAGGTTCACGTTCTTGAAGTCCATGCCATGGAATTTTGCAGCGAACCGCCCACCGATGTCCACGACATGGGTGACCGCTCCGTGCATCATCATGTCGCTGTCGGCGGTCATCGTGAACTCCAGCCCATAGTCCCGCGCCAGAACGCGCGTTGCATTTTCAGTCTGATCGGGACGTTTGGTTAGAATAACCCAATTGCTTGGATCGAGCCCATGCCGGTCCGAGTAATCGCGCAACACGTCTGGCGTGTCGTTCACAGGATCGGTCGTGATCGAGATGAACTGCACAAGCTCCTTCATCGGCCCGTCGTTGATCGAAGCCTGGACCGCCGCGATCTTTTCCGCATGGAGCGGGCAGATATCCGGGCAGTTGGCATAGATGAAATGAAGGATGACCACCTTGTCGCTGAAATCCGACAGGCGCACGGGATTCCCCTCGGAATCCTGCAGCTCGAAACCCGGAGCCTGCGCTGCATCGATGGCTTGGAAGTAGGGCTCCATCTCGAACATGCGCGCATCCAGGTTTTCCCCCGGATGATTGGCGAAGGCCGGAGACGAAATCGTGGCCGCGAGTATCGCTAAAGCGGCGCGCCGTGTCAGTGCTGTCAATTCTTGTATCCTTACAATAAATGCCTGCCGATCCGTTGACCGACAGGCATTTGGGCAAATCTAGCCGTCAGACTTTTCCGACGGCATCATGCCGCCGTCCATATTCTCGGTCATGGACGCCATCATCTCGGTGCAGGCTTCCATCATGGGTTTCATTTCGGCCATCATCTTCATCATGCCCATCATGTCGCCGTCCATCATGCCGCCTTGCATGGCCCCCTCATTCTGCATCATTTCGCCCGTTTCCGGCGTGGTCTGTTCCTGGGCGCTGACGGCAAATGCACTTGCGGTAAGGGCCGTCGCAACGACGAAAGTTGTAAGTGTTTTTCTCATGGTTTTCTCCTTGGGTTGATCGTGTGGTTATCGAAAGAACTCAGTCGGGAGACGCCCCGTCCGGCGAGTTGGAGCATCCCTTTCCAGACCCGCCCTTCATGCACAGACCCAGGCCGCACATCGCGGCACAGGGGGCCAGCGAGACCAGAACAGGCGCGAGCCCGATCGCGGTGAGCCATCCCCAGTTCAGGGCCATGCCGCCCCCCATCACGGTTGCCGCACCGACGAACAGCAATCGTCTGCGCGTCAACCACCTGGGCCAATTCCCTGCGCTTTCGATGTTGGCGGCACCCGCAATGTTGGAAGGTGATATTTCGGTCATCCAGAAAGTCCTTTCGATGATTAAAAGCTAGTCATTCCAGTAACTGGAAGGTCAAGGGTGAGCAGTGGACTTTTGCTGGGATTCATTCAATAAAGCTTCGCAAAAAGGACACCATCTCGGGATCATCCCATTCGGCCGGGCCGACCAGTCGCCCGAGCTCCCGCCCCTGCGCGTCGATCAGGATCGTCGTCGGCAGGCCAACGGTGCGCAGCGCGGTCATCGAAAGCATGGTCTGGTCGACATACATATTGAGATTGGTGACACCGATCTCGTCGTAGAAACGCCGAACGATTTGTGATCCGGCCCGGTCGATGGAAAGGGCAACCACTTCGAAGTCGTCGCCGCCAAGTTCCGCCTGAAGCGCATCGAGCGTCGGCATCTCTTCGCGGCAGGGGACGCACCAGGTTGCCCAGACATTCACGAGGATCACTTTGCCGCGAAAATCTTCCATGTCTCCGCGGCTGCCGTCATCTTTCTCGTAGCGCACATTGGCGACAGGCTGCGGGGTGTCGTGAAGTGCAAACCCTTGCGGTGTCGCGAAAGCCGCGCCGACGGACAGTGCCCAGGCGATCAGCGCCGGTTTCAGATTTTTCATGGCGTTTTCTCCTTGGCGGATTGGGTTTTGTGGTCACGGACGATCGGCAGCAGCGTTTCCTGCAGGATTGCTCGTGTGATCGGACCAACATGGCGGTAGGCGATGATGCCGTCGGGCGCGATGACGTAGGTTTCGGGCACGCCATAGACGCCCCATTCGATACCGGCGCGTCCGTTGATGTCGGCCCCGATGCGCGCGTAGGGATCACCCAACTCGTCGAGCCAGGCGCGCGCCTGATCGGGCGGGTCCTTGTAGTTGATTCCGTAGAGCGGCACCTCACCGGTTGCACTCAACTCCATGAACAACGGGTGTTCGGCACGGCAGGGCACACACCACGAGGCGAAGACGTTCACCAGTGACACGTCTCCGATCAGGTCCTGCGTCGAAAGACCTTCTTCTCGGCCGAGCACCGGGGGCAGCGCGAAGTCGGGCACGGGTTTGCCGAGAAGTGCCGACGGCAAGTCGTCGCCACCCCTGAAAAGCCCCCAACCGAACAGGATCATGAGGGCAAAAGCTATCAGCGGAACCAGCACGAACCCGGAGATACTGCGTCGCGACACAGGGTCGGCATTTCCCTCGACCTCTTCCGTCATGGCTGCGCCTGCTCATCGGCAAGGGATCGGCTTTCCTGCGACGCGCGGATCCGGTTGGGCCATGTGCTCTTGATGTAGTCAATGATCGCCGTGATCTCATCGTCTGTCAGCACATCCTCATATCCGGGCATGTCGCTTTCGTACCCGTTCCCGACAATCGCCGCCGGTCCGCGTTTCACGATGTCGAGCAATACGCGGTCGGGGTGATGCCAGGTATGGCCGGAGGCGTCGTGCGGCGGGGCAGGCAACCTGCCGTTCGGCAATCGTGTGCGCCAATCTGATTGCCCCTCCAGGTTTGCCCCATGGCAACTGGCACAATTCTCTTGATAAAGGCGCTCGCCCATGAGCACGTCGCTCTGCGCCGCTACGGGCAAAACCGTTTGGCGAGCAGGACAGCCGAGAGCCTAATCGTGTTTTTCACTAAGTTTCCGCCTTCTTGTTACGAGCCACCTACAGAGGACGATTAGTGCCGCGAGCGACGACAGGACAAGCAGGACGCAAAGCGCCCAGACCAACCCCATTGACAACAGGCTGTCGCCGCTGCTGGCACCCTCAATCCGCATTCTGGCACATCTCTATTTTCCGCTG